>NCBR01000389.1 GCA_002279285.1 Acidobacteria bacterium 37-71-11 | reverse complement strand
AGGAGGAGGACGGGCTTGCCGCCGCCGCGCAGCCGCGCCAGGATCTCGCGGCGCAGCCGGTCGGAGTCGTCGCCGCGCTGGACCTCGACGGTGTGGTCCGGAACAAAGAGGCGGCTGGCGACCTCCTGCAGGAAGGCGTAGGAAGGAAATAGCACGAGCCCGTTCCGGCCGGGAGGCGCCAGCTCGGCGACGAGCTCCGCGATACGCCCGTACCAGCGGGCGCGGGCGCGGAAGGTCGTGTCCACCTCGTCCACCGCGACGATCAGGCGGTTCTCGGGCGGGAACGGCGAGGGCAGGCTCACGGTGTCGGTCCGGTCGGGGTCGAAGCCGAGGAGGTCGCGGTAGAACTCGAACGGCTCGAGGGTCGCGGACATCGCGACGCAGCCCGCCGAGCGCGCGATCGTCGCGCCGGTGAAGCGGGCGGCGTCAAGGCAATAGACGCGCAGCCGTTCGTCGGGCTCGCCGCCGCCCGAGCGCTCGGCCAGGGGGACGAGCTCGCGCCCGCCGTCCTGGAGCAGGTCGGTGACGCGTGCCAGCGACAGCAGGACGTCGACCACGGGATCCCTGGCCAGCCAGATCTCGGCGTTGCGCTTGAACGTGAAATACGGGGCGACGAGCGCGTCGAGCGCGAGCCGGACCTCGGCGAGCGGGCGGGGGTCGAGCTCGATGCGACGGCTTCCCTCGCGGGCGCCGAGGGCGCCGGAAGCTTCACGCTCGATCAGCTCGTCGAGGCTGCCCAGAAGCTCGTCCAGGTCGCGGCACACCTTCTGGCGATGGCCCTCGACGATACGACGCGCCTGGCGGACCGCGCTGCGGGCGAGGCGCGGAGAGAAGTACTCGCGCGCCCGATCGACGAGGTTGTGCGCCTCGTCGACGACCAGGAGCGTGTCCTCGAGCGCGCCCTCGTCGGCGAGGCCGAACAGTGCGATGGCTGGGTCGAAGACGTAGTTGTAGTCGCAGACGACGGCGCTGGCCTCACGCGCGAGTTCGAGGGAGACCTCGAACGGGCACACCTCGGCTGCATGGGCGACCGCGAAGGTCCGGTCCGGGTCAAGGTGCGGCGGACCCGAGAGCAAGGCAGGGAGCACGCCGCGCTGCGCCAGCTTGGCGCCGTAGTCGCGGGCGTGAAGGCAGAAGTCCTCGTGGCAGACCACCTCCTGATTCGCGCACATCCTGGCCTTGGCGCGGATCTG
>NCBR01000220.1 GCA_002279285.1 Acidobacteria bacterium 37-71-11 | reverse complement strand
ATGCGCCAGTCGAGGAACGTCTCGTACGCGGTGGCCGCGACGCGCTCGTACGCGGCCGCGTCGGCCTGGCGCACCTTGGCGATGACCTGGCCGGTGGCCGGGCCGAGCGACGCCAGCTCGGAGCCCTTCGTGTCGTCGATCCAGCCGCGGGCGCACGCACCGGCGTTGACGGCGTCGAGGCCCAGAGCGTTCAGGATGTCGTTTGTGTCCATGGGGGTCCCTCCGTGTTTGCACCGAACTTCACGAGTGCGCAGTCTAAATGCTTCTCGCGCGTTCGGGAAGGGGAGGGGCGCGAGCGTCTACTCGGCGAGCACGTCGAAATCACCGGGCCGGACGGACAGCGCGGCGTGCAGCGCGGCGGACCTGGCGGGGTCCATCGCCACGAACGTCGCGGTGGCCGAGGCGAGCAGCTCGCCCTGTGCCGACCGCGCCTCGGCCTGGGCGCGGACGTAGCGGCCCCAGCTCTCGACGCTCCAAGCGCTGAGCTCCAGCGCTTCTCCAATCGGCGCCGGGGCGGCGAACCGAATGTCGAGTTCACCGGTCATGCAGTAGGCGCGCATCCTCACCGCGCACGCCCAGGCCAGACATTCGTCGAGCAGCGCCGAGATCAAGCCGCCGTGAACGACGCCGGCGTAGCCGGTGTGCAGCGGGCCGGGGGTGAAGCGGCCCACGGCTGCGCTGCGCTCGGTGTCCCACGCCCAGCTCACGCCGAGCGTGGCGGCGTTGGCCGCGGGGTCGCCGCACACCGGGCAGGCGGGGTAGGAGGGGAACGGTCGCAGAGCCATGCCGGCGATGCTAGCAAAGCGCTCGCCGAACGCCGGCTGCGCGAAGCGCGCTTGGATTTTACATAACAAATGTGCGGATCGCAGCATAATCTTGAATATAATGGATTAGATCATGTGCCGTGCCGCGAACGCGGCACGGCAGGGCTACAATGCGGTGCCATGCCGGAGCCGTTCGTTCACCTCCACCTGCACTCCCACTACTCGCTCCTCGATTCCGCGATCAAGCCCGACGAGCTGATGCGCCAGGTCGCGCGCCTGGAGATGCCGGCGGTGGCCCTCACGGATCATGGCAACCTCTTTGGGGCGTACGAGTTCTACAGTGCGGCGCGGAAGGCGGGCGTGCGCCCGGTGATGGGCTGCGAGGTGTACGTGGCGCCGGGAAACCGCACGGAGCGCTCGGGCAGCCCGTACGGGTCGCGGAAGCCGTATCACCACCTCGTGCTCCTGGCCGAGAACCAGCGCGGCTGGGACAACTTGATGCAACTGGTGACCACGGCCTACCTCGACGGCTTCTACCACCGGCCGCGCATCGACAAGGAACTCCTCGCGGCGCACGCGGAGGGCGTGATCGGGCTTTCGGCGTGCCTCTCGGGCGAGGTGGCGTCGAGGCTGCTCGCCGGCGACGAGAAGGGCGCCGCCAGGGCGGCCGAGGAGTACCGCGAGATCCTCGGGCGCGACGGCTTCTTTCTCGAGGTGCAGGAGCACGGCCTCGCGGACGAGCGGACGGCGCGGGACGGAGTGGTGCGGCTCGGCCGCTCGGCGGGGATCCCGCTGATTGCAACCAACGACTGCCACTTTCACCTGCGCGAGGACGTGGAGGCGCACCGGGTGTTGATCGGCATCGGCCAGAACAAGACCGTCGCCGAACTGGCCCGGGACTACGCCTACAACGACGAGTTCTACGTCAAGTCGGGCGAGGAGATGGCCCGACTCTTCGGCGACATCCCCGGCGCCCTGGCGCGCACAGTGGAGATCGCCCAGCGCTGCCACGTGACGTTCCCGGAAGGGATCCCGCTGCTGCCCCGCTACCCGGTGCCGGACTCCCGGCTGCCGGAGGACTACATCGAAGAGCTGGCCCGACACGGGCTCGAGCGCCGCCTGGCCGACGGGCGTGCGCGCCGGGCCGCGCCGAGTGCGTACGGGCCGCGCCTCGAGAGCGAGCTCGGCGTCATCCACACGATGGGGTTCGAAGGGTACTTCCTCGTCGTCTGGGATTTCATCCGCCACGCCCGCGAGCACGGCATCCCGGTGGGTCCCGGCCGCGGCAGCGCCGCCGGGTCACTGGTGGCGTACGCGCTGCGGATCACCGACATCGACCCCCTCGAGTACGACCTGCTCTTCGAGCGGTTCCTCAACCCCGAGCGAATCTCGATGCCGGATATCGACATCGACTTCTGCCAGCGGCGCCGCGACGAGGTCATCGCCCACGTCCGCGAGGTCTACGGCAGCGAGAACGTCTCCCAGATCGCCACGTTCAACCTGCTGCAGGCCCGCTCCTGCATCCGCGACGTTGGCCGGGTGATGGGGATGTCGTTCGCCGAGACCGACCGAATCGCGAAGCTGGTGCCCGAAGGGATCGGAGTCACGCTCGAAGATGCGCTGCGGGACTCGCCCCGCCTGGCCGAGGCGGTCGCCGGCAACCCCGACGTGGCGAGGCTCATCGAGGTGGGGCGAAAGCTGGAGGGTCTTGCCCGGCACTGCGGCGTGCACGCCGCCGGCGTCGTGATCGCGCCGCGGCCGGTGCGCGAGATCGTGCCGCTGTACCGCACGTCGCGGGATGAGGTCGTCACCCAGTGGGACAAGGACGTCATCGAGAAGCTCGGCCTGCTGAAGATGGACTTCCTCGGCCTCAAGACGCTGACCGTGATCGACGATTGCATGAAGAGTCTCGCCGGCGCCGGCGGGGAGGTCCCCGACTTCGAGCGCATGAGCTTCGACGACCCCGCCGTCTACGACCTCTTCTGCGCCGGCGACACCGACGGGATCTTCCAGTTCGAATCGTCGGGGATGCGCGAACTCCTGCGCATGGTCCAGCCGCGCAGGTTCGGCGAGATCGCGGCCTTGAACGCGCTCTACCGGCCGGGCCCGATGCAGTGGACGGGGGAGTTCGCCGACCGTAAGCACGGGCGCCAACCGATCACCTACATCTTCCCCGAGCTCGAGGAAATCCTGGCCGAAACCTACGGCGTCATCGTGTACCAGGAACAGGTGATGCGGATCGCCGTCGAGATCGCCGGCTTCTCGCTCGGCGGCGCCGACACGCTGCGCAAGGCGATGGGGAAGAAGATCAAAGAGTTGATCGACGAGCAGGGCGAGCACTTCATCGCCGGCGGCGTCGCCAAGGGCTACCCGAAGGAAAAGGTCGCCGCGCTGTGGCGGCAGATCGTCCCCTTCGCCCAGTACGGCTTCAACAAATCCCACTCGGTCGCCTATGCCTACGTCGCCTACCAGACGGCGTACCTGAAGGCCCACTTCCCGTTGCACTTCTGGGCGGCGATGCTGTCGAGCGAGGTGGCGAACACCGACAAGCTCGCGGCGTACGTCGCACAGCTCAGCGCGGGCGGCGTCAAGTTGCTCGGGCCCGACATCAACGCGTCGCAGCTCTCCTTCGCGGTGGAAGGCGAGGCGATCCGGGTCGGACTCGGGGCGGTCAAGGGAGTGGGGGAGGGCGCAAGCTCCAGCATCATCGAGGCCCGCGGCCGCAGCGGGAAGTTCAGGAGCGCCGCGCACCTCCTGCGGACGGCGGGGGAACGGACGATCAACAGAAAGGTGGTGGAGTGCCTCGTGCGCGCCGGCGCCTTCGATTCGCTGCACCCGGACCGCGGCGCCGTGCTCGCCGCCGTCGACAAGCTGGTGGACCAGGCGTCGCGCGAGCGGCAGGCGCTCGATGCGGGTCAGGGGTTCCTGTTCGGGTTCGACGAGGCCGAGGAGACCCTTCCCGCCGCGGGGACGGCTCCGAGCACGGAAGAGCTGCTCAAGGGCGAGCGTGAGACGCTCGGGTTCTACCTCTCCGGCCACCCCCTCGACCGCTGGGCCAGGGTGCTCAAGGAGCTGCGGGCGACGCCGGTCGCCGAGCTGCCGCAGCTCGCGGCCGCCGGGGCCGAGCGCCTGGTCGTCGGCGGGCTGGTCTCCACCCTCAAGGTGCGCCCGATCAAGGACGGCCGCAACCAGGGCCGGCGGATGGCCTCGTTCACGCTCGAAGACCAGTCGGGGACGGTGAGGGTGGTGGCGTTCCCCGACGTTTTCGAGCGCTTCGAACGATCGCTCGCCGACGGGGCGGCGGTGTTGGCGGCGGCGACGCCTCGGGCCAGCGACGGCGAGCACGTCGAGCTCTCGCTCGAGGAGGCCACCCCGCTCGAGGGGATCGAGGCGCGCAAGGCCGCCGCCCTGCGAGTGGAGCTGGATCTCAGTCGCTTTGCCGGGCGCGAGGAGCTGGTGAGGTTGCAGGAGCTGTTCCTTCGCCACGAGGGGCGGCTGCAGCTGCGCCTGCGCCTGGTGGGGCCCACCTGGAGCGCCGAGCTGGTCCCGACCCGGGTCATGGGGGTGGACCCGGCCACGTTGATCCCGGCGTTGACGCCGCTCCTCGGCGCCGGCCACGCCGAATTCGTCTTCGATTGACCTGCGGCCTGGCCTTCTTCTTCACTGCGTGAGGCCTGTTTTGTTTTGCCCCGCGGGCTGCGGCCAGTCGTCCAGCCCAGTTGATTCTTCTTCCACTGCGTGGAGGCCTCTTGCTTGCCGGTCCCGCGGGTGGCCGGATGCGGGCCCG
>NCBR01000219.1 GCA_002279285.1 Acidobacteria bacterium 37-71-11 | reverse complement strand
GAAAGTGGCTGTCATCCTGAGCCGGAGCGGAGCGGAGGCGAAGGATCTCATGGCCATCGCACGGTGTCCATGGGATCCTTCGGTCGGCTACGCCTCCCTCAGGATGACCGGGGTTCGGAGACTTTCAGGACGATGACCGCGAAGGGCACGAAGTTCGTCTTCGCGGCGGGAAAGATCCGGTCTCACCTGCTAAAATATTCACATGGACCACAGCGCGAAGAGCCAGGATCGCAGCCGCTGGCCCGTGCACCGGTTCACCCTCGCCGCACCGCCTCCCGAGGACCTCAGCGGCGAGACCACGGCCGAGCAGCGGCTCGAGATGATGTGGCCGCTGGCGCTGGATGCCTGGACGCTTGCCGGGCTGCCTCTCCCCGACTACCCCCGCGGCGCAGCGCCGGTCCGCCTGGTGGTCGCGACGGCCGGCCCGCGGGCGGGCGAGCCGTGAACGAGGACTTCCTCGACCTTCTGAGGTGCCTGCTCGATGCGGGGGCGCGCTTCCTCGTCGTGGGCGCGCACGCGCTGGCGGTGCACGGGGTGCCGCGCGCGACCGGCGATCTGGACGTCTGGATCGACCGCGACATCGCCAACGTGCAGCGCGTGTGGCCGGCGGTCCTGCGGTTCGGAGCTCCGGTCGAGGCGATGGGAATCTCCCGGGGCGACCTCGAGGCACCGGGCGTGGTCGTGCAGATCGGCTTGCCGCCGCGACGGATCGACCTCCTCACGGAGATCACCGGCGTCGGCTTCGAGGAGGCGTGGGACGCGCGGACATCGCACCGCGTCGGGACGCTGGAGATACCCTTCCTGGGGCGCGAGCAGTTGATCCGCAACAAGCGCGCCACCGGTCGCCTGAAGGACCGCGCCGACCTCGAAGCGTTGGGCGAGAAGCCCTAGCCGGGGCTCCACTGCAACCTGTGCGATGACCGGGCCTGTAGGACGGGCGCCTACCGCCCGACCACCAGGACGACGAACGAGCCGGGGACGATGCTCGGCCACGGGTGCGGCCGCCCCGGGGTCGGCGACGGCGGCGGCCCGAACTCGGCGGCGGCGAGGAAGACCGTATGCGTCGCCGGGTCGAGCGCCATCGTGCGCGCCCCGCGCTGGGTCGCGACCGTTTCCGCGACGCTGAACGCGTCCGGCGAGGTCTCGCGCACGACGGTGAGGGTGCCGTCGCCGCACGACGCGAACGCCAGGCCGGTGGCGGGATCGAACGCGGTGGCATCCACGCCGGCGCCGATCGGCAGCGTCGTCACGACGCGACCGGTGTCGGCGTTCATGACCACCATCAGCTTGTTGTGGCAGCCGATGAACAGCCGCCGGTGCGCGGTGTCGATCGCCACCCCGGTCGGCTCCTCCCCCGGGGCGAGCGGCCAGCGCGCGAGAACGGCGAGCTTGTGCGAGTCGAGGTCCACGACCTCGCTGGTGTTCTCGATGGCGACGTAGATGTGCCCGCGCCCGTCCGCGGCGGCGAACTCCGGCCTGCCGCCGAGCGGCACCGTTCCGGCGACCTTCCCGGTCGCGGCGTCGATCGCGGTGGTGTCGTGACTGCCGCCGTTGAAGGTGAACACGCGCTTGGATGCCGGGTCGTAGACGATCGCATCGGGGCCCTTGCCCACGGTGACCTGCATCATCGCCTTCAACGTGCGGACGTCGAACATCGTCGCCGTCCCGGCGCGGCCGTTGCTCGTATACCCCATTTCGGTTCCGGGGGCGAGCGCCACGCCGTGGACGCCGGGCGTGTCGGCGATCTCGCCGACCGGCGCGCCGGATCTGGTGTCGATCACCAGCACGTGCGTCGAACGGGAGAGGTAAAGGCGGTGCGCCGCAGCATCGAGCGTCAGATAGTCCCAGCCGCCCTCGCCGCCGATCGGGAGCTTCTTGAGCAGATGGTATCCGGGCGCCGCCGGGGTCTCGGCCCCCGCGACACCGCCGAGAAGAACCAACACAGCCACCGCCGCGCACAGCCCACGCAACCTCATGACCGCCTCCCCCCGCCACTGCGGGCACGCCTGAGTCGCATGATACGGCGGCGCGGCGGGCGCGGCAACGTCGCAGCGCCCCCGAACCCCGCCGGCGGCGGGACTCGCAGTGACAGCCAGTCCTCTACGACGGATGGCAAATCGGTATCAGACGCCAGTCGCTGCAGTCGCGCTTTGGCGGGACTTGATGCGGCTGGCGACCAGCGTCGTCACCAGCTCGGCGGCCAGGTCGAGGCCGATCGCACCGGTGTTCAGGCAGAGGAGATGGTTGGAAGCATCGTCCCAGTCGCGGCCGGTGAAGGCGCGGATGAACTTGCCCCGCTGCTTGTCCGAGCGCCGGATCGCGTCCGCCGCGGTCGTCTCACTGGCAAAGGCGTAGGCCTCCATGGCACGGCGCACGCGCCACTCGAACGGCGCATGCACGCGGACGGAAATCAGGCCGGGGTGATCGGCCAGGACGTGGAAGCCCCCGCGGCCGACGATGACCGCGTCGTACCGGGTTGCGATGTCGCGAATGATCCGGCTCTCCAGCGCGAAGAGGTCGCCCTCGTGCAACGACGGCAGCGGGGGTGCGACGAACGGCGCCTCGGGCGCCCCGAGTGAGAACTGGCGAAACGCGATTTTCCAGAGGTCGGCCGCCCGCTCCTCCCTGCCTTCCAGATCGGCCTCGCTGAGGCCGCTGACGTGGGCCGCCTGCGCCAGGATCTCCCGATCGGTGTAGCGCAGCCCGAGGCGTTGTGCGACCGTTTGGCCGATGAACGCGCCACCGCTCGCGAACTGCCTGGAGATCGCGAGGACGATCGTCGTTGGTTGGGCCATGAGCACCTCCCCTGGCGGCGCCGCTCGGTGGCTGTCCTGGTCAGGTGCGAGAGCGGTCATCTCCATGCTAGCGCCTTTCGCGAGCACCGATCCCGTCGGGCATCGCCGTGCCCGACGTCGTGCCGTTGCGAGTCCCGGTTTGTCCTCCGCTATGCGGCCGCGGGCTGAAGCCTGCGCCTACACGAACCGGTCCGGGCGAGACTTACTTGGTGCTGGCGCTGAACTTCACGCCGGTGAGCGCTGACGTGCCGCTACCGTTGACTTCGGCGAGCAGCGGGCAATCGGCCACCCCTTCGACCTCGGTCGGCGACAGCTTGGACACGGTCATCGTGCACGTCGCCTTGCCCTTCTGGTAGGTGTAGATCGTCCCGTTCGAGAAGATGCCGATGCCGTTGCCGAACGGCTGGTTCAGGTCCACCTTCCCAACGGCGTTGATCATCAGGCTGACGTTGAGATGCGTGTTCTCGACGCCCTTGGCACCCTTCTGATAGGCGAGCGAGATCACCGTGAACCCGTAGGACTGGCTGAACGTCCCCCTCACGTTCTCGAAGACGAGGTTCTTGCCGCCGAACGTGAAGGTGACGCGCCCCGACTTGACGGGCGTCCCCGGGGGTTGCTGCGCCGCCGCGGGGATGGTGGCGAGCGCGGCCACGGCCAACGCCGCGACCACCAGAAGCCTCTGTTTCATGCTCACGAACATGTGTTTCCTCCTCGTGGCGCCGATGGTACACCTGAGACCGCATCGGCGGGGCCAGGCTTCGTGCCGCCCACCGCCGGCGCGACTCGTCGCAACCTCATGGGCCGCGGCACAGCCCGGGCCAGCAGGGCCGTGGTTGTGAATGGCGTCGCGTGGTCTGGATCCTCGAACGGGCGGGGACGAGACCCGCCCATGCATTTCAGTCATGAGGAGCGTGACCACAGGGCGGGCGAGGCGCCCGCCCCACGGGATCCTTGATATGTGGCGCCGCCGCTGAGTGCGTGACGGTGTTCCCGCGTGCACGCGACCGCCGCCTGCGGGCGTTGGTGTCGAAGGGCAAGACGCCGCCGGCATCAAGCCGGTGTTCCCCCATGTCACACTTTCCTGGAGTATCGCATTGACGGGCGGCGCGACGCAATTGCAGGACAAAGCTAACAAGCTGAGTAATTGTGACATCGTGGAACATGGTACGGAGCTTGCTCTTCGATAAGCGGGAGGGGACGTGTCATCGAGAGACACTGAAAGGGCGACCACCCTGGGAACGGCCATGCGGGAGCGGCGGGCCGTGCCGAGGGTCCGGCCGGAGCAGCCGCTCCACGGACACGTCAAGATGGTCGTGCCGGCGTCGATCCTGGACATCTCCTCCCGCGGGGCGCAGATCGAAGTGGCCGCGGGCCTGCAGCCGCAGGAGTCGTGCGACCTGCGAATTCCGTTCAGCGAGGGCGAGTTCGCCGTCCACGCCACGGTGCGGCGCTGCCGTGCGGCGGTTCTGGGCGTCGGTGCGAACGATGAGCGCGCCATGTTGTACCGGGCCGGCCTCGAGTTCGACGAGCTGGACCCGGAATCCCTCGCCTGGCTCTCGTCGAACGTCCTCTTCCAAGCCGGAAACTGACCCACCCCGAAACCATCGAAGCAGGGGCCTGTTGTGCTCGTGTGGGGCCGGCGCGCCGCGCCGGCTTCTTCTTGCCCTCCGAGAACCACGACAGAGGACGCGCGCCCGGCGGTCGCGCCCCACATGTGAGCTGCGATGCGGCCGTGCTGCGCCATCGGGCGAGGTCGTGTCT
>NCBR01000218.1 GCA_002279285.1 Acidobacteria bacterium 37-71-11 | reverse complement strand
GTACGGCCATGTCCCGCTCGTCGAAGGGATCCGCGAGCGCCCGGGCTTCATGAGCGCGGGCGGCTGGACGCGGGCCATCGACGCCGCCGGCTTCGGCGAGATCGCGGTGATCCCGGCCCGGATCGAGCGCTGCGCGGCGATCTACCCCGGCTTCTACTGCGGCGCGGTCAGCGCCCGCGCCTGAACCCCGGGGCCGCCCTCAGATCCGCACCCGCACCCGGTACGTCAGGACCGCCTGGCCGTTGGCCGGCACCGGCACCGCGAACGCCACGCTCGAGGCCGACCGCTTCTCGAACGGGTGCGAGTTCGCCAACATCTCCCAATCCCCGCCGAGCTGGTCGCGCACCTCGACGGTGACGGGGGCGTCCTTGTGGTTGCGCAGCGTCACCTCGAACGCATCCTCGTAGAGGTTGTCCGCCAACTTGCGGTAGTCGGTCTGCCGGCGCTCCGCGACGATGTCGAACGCGTTGCCCATCGTGACCTTGACCGTCTCGTCCTTCGGGGTGTGCTCGATGCGGTCCTCGCCGACGAACTGCGCCCGCCCACTCCGGTCCTTCTGGTACAACCTCACGACGCCCGCAGGGAGCGCCATGCCGAGATGGTTCTCGGCCCGGTTGGCGATCTCGACGTCGACCCGGACGTCCTGCTTCTGCATCCCGATCCGCTGCAGGTACCACCACTGCGGGCTCTCCACCACGTACCGCCTCGTCACCTTGACGCCGTCGGCCTCCAAGAGCGCGACCTGCTTCTTCTGCCGGTCCTTGACCGTGGTCGGGCGCTCCAGGGTGTAGAGGTGGTACTCGGCGAACGCCTCTTCCTTCATCCCGCCGTTCATCGCCTTGGCGGCCATCATCAGCGGCTGCGGGCCGGGCCGCGGCTCGGGGGCGAGGTGGACGTCGCCGGCGACCAACTGCAGGGTGGCGTCCGGGTACGAGGCGCCCGAGGTGTTGTCCAGCGTGACCCACCCCATCAGGCCGCCCCTCTCCCCGGAGGCGTCCAGGGTCAGCACGTAATCCGCCTTCCAGCTGATGCCGCCGGTGAGGTAGGTCGCCTCGAGGCGCCGCTCGCCTGCCCGCTCCGAGGCGAGGAGCCAGACCAGGGTGGGACGCTCGCGCAGGTTCTCCGGGAGCTGGCCGAAGACCAGCTCACGGTACGGCGGGTTGGAGACGATCCGGTCGCCGATGCGCCACACCGTGCCGTTTTGGATCGAGAGGAGCCGCCCGACCATCTCCTTGCGTACGACGGTTCCCGCGGCGCCGCCCGGCTCCTCGGTCACCAGGGTGACGTCGCGCCCGAGGTACTTGGCGAGGAGGGTCTGCGGCGAGAGCAGGTCGTACTCGTAGTTCTGCTCGAGCACCGCGACCCCCTCCCCGGCGATCGCCACCGTTTCCGGCATCACCCGTTCGGCGATGTCGCGGAACTCGAGCGCGCACGCGCCGGCGGGCAGCGAGACCGGCCTGGCGTCGCGCACCAGCGCCCGGCCGACGTTGTAGACCGTCAGCGACAGCGTCCGGCCCGGTCCGGCCTCAGACACCAGCACGGGCGGGTTCGCCGCCGCCAGGCTCCCCGACGCCACCAGGACGAGACCCAAGCCGAATCGCGTTGTCATCGTGTCCTCCCTACCGGGCGCCGGCGCGAACCACTGCGGTGCCGGCCCGCCCTGCCACCACGCGCCCGATGACCGCCGCCGCCACACCGCGCTGCGCGCAGCGCTCGAGCAGCACCGCGGCGTCCGCGGGCGCGAGCGCGGCCAGCAGCCCACCCGAGGTCTGCGGGTCGAACAGCAGCGTGGCCGTGGCGTCGTCCACGCCATCGAACTCGACCCGGCCGGCGGCCCAGTCTCGGTTCGCCACCAGGCCGCCCGGGATCGCCCCCGATCCGACCGCCTCGCGGGCGCCGTCGAGGAAAGGAACGGCCGCGGCGGCGATCTCGAGCGCCACCCCGCTGGCCTCGGCCAGCTCGAGGGCGTGGCCCAGCAGGCCGTAGCCCGTGACGTCCGTGAGCGCGTGCACGCCAAGCTCCGCCAACGCTTCGGCGGCCGCGCGGTTGGTCGCCGCCATCGAGGCCACCATCGCGTCGCGCGCGCCGGCCTCCAGTTCACCACGCTTGAGCGCCGTCGCCAGCACGCCGGTCCCGATCCGCTTGGTCAGCACCAGCGCGTCGCCCGCTCTGGCCCCGGCGTTGGTCAGGACCTTCTCGGGGTGCACGAGGCCGGTGACGGCCAAGCCGTAGGTAAACTCCGGCCCCTTGACGGTGTGGCCGCCGAGCGGCAGCACCCCTTCCTCGCGCAAGACCGACAGGCCGCCCGCGAGGGTGTCGATCAGCACCTGCAGCGGCAGTGTCCCCTGCGGAAACGCGCACACCGCGAGCGCCGAGAACGGGCGGGCGCCCATCGCGTAGACGTCCGAGAGCGCGTTCGCGGCGGCGATCCGCCCGAAGTCGAACGGCTCGTCCACGACCGGGGTGAAGAAATCGACCGTCTGCACCAGCGCCAGATCGTCGGACAGGCGCACCACGCCCGCGTCGTCGAACGTCTTGGCGCCGACGAGCAAGCGCGGATCGTTCACCACCGGGAGCGCCGCGAGCACCGCGTGCAGGTCCGCCGGACCCAGTTTCGACGCTCAACCCGCGCAGCTTACGAGGTGCGTGAGTTTGAGGAGTTCCTCTCGACTCATGGCGAAAGTATACCTGCCTGTTGCTGCTCTCTGCACTTCTCCCTTGAGCGCCTGCTAGACTTCCGCGCGGGGCGGCGCCCCAGGAGGACGCAATGGCGGAGCGGACGACCACGAAGCTGGTGTGGCAGTCGGGGATGAGGTTCGAGGCGCATTCCGCGAGCGGGCACACGCTCACCGTGGACTCGCCCGGGCGCCCCGGTCACGCCGGCGCCGGTCCGATGGAGCTGCTGCTGATCGGCGTCGCCGGTTGCACCGCCATGGACGTCGTCGCGATCCTCGAGAAGATGCGGGAGAAGCTCGCCGCCCTCGAGGTCGAGATCGCGGGCGAGCGGGCGGCCGCAAACCCGAAGTACTACACCGCGGTCACCCTCACGTACCGGCTGCGAGGCAAGGCCCTCGACCGCAACAAGGTCGAGCGCGCCGTCGAGCTCTCACACTCGACCTACTGCTCCGCCCTCGCTTCCCTCCGCCCGGACTGCGCCGTGACCACCGCGATCGAAATCTCCGAGGACTAACCCGCCGGCTTCAGCAGTTGCGACGGACGCACCAGGCGGACCTCCCCGCCGATGCGCGGCAGTTCCCGTTCCAGCACTTCGATGGTGATCGGGTGCACGTGGCCGATGGCGACCGCCGACCCGTCGGCCCGCGCTCGCGCCACCGCCTGATCGAGCGCCCGCCGGATCGCCTCCGGTTCGGAGACGTCGTCGAGGAAGACGTCGCGCCGGAGGGCCGGCACGCCGCTGGCGCGCGCGATCTGCTCCGCGACGCTCTCCGCGGTCGTGCGCGAGTCGAGGAAGTACAGCCCGCGCGACCGCAGCACGGCCATGACCGCGCGCATCGCCGCGGCATCCGCCGTCGCTCGCGAGCCCATGTGGTTGTTGACGCCGCGCGCCCCTGCCACGACTGCGAGCGCCCGCTCCACGCGCGACATGATCTCGGCCGCGCTGAGCCCGACCTCGACCGCGCCTTCGCCCGGTCCCGGCCCGCGGTTGCCGACCGGCTCCATCGGCATGTGCAGCAGAAGTTCGCGCCCCTGCGCCCCGAGACCCCGGGCGACCTCGGCCGAGCGGGCCGCGTTCGGCAGCACCGCGACCGCCACCTCGATGGGCAGGCGTTCGACCTCGCGCACCACCTCGATCGAGGAGCCGGCGTCGTCGAGAACGATGGCGAGGCGCGCGCCGCGGACCGCCCGGCGCCCCACCGCCGGCTTCGGCGGCGCCGGCGGTGCCTCGCCCAGCACCAGGACGCGCCACCGCACCCCGCCGACCTCGCCGTCGAGACGAGCCAGACCGTATCCGCCCTTCTCCAGGAGCGGCATCGGTTCCAGGCGCCCGCCGAGGTTGTGCGCCGCCGCTTCCAGATCGAGCACGAACCGTTCGGCCTGGAACCCGCGCGGCGCGTGGACCGTCACGAGTACGAGCGGTCCCGTGCTGTCCCGTGTCGTCTCGGAAGTGACCCGTGCGGGGCCGCAACGGAAGCGCGCCGCTACCTCGCGCACCACCGCGACCGCCTTCGGCGCCACTGGAACCGGCCGCGGCCTCGCCGCACGCCACGCGAGGTAGACCACGGCAGCCACCGCGAGCAGCACGAGCGCCAGAGCGACGAGCCCTCGCGCCCGGCCGCCGCGCACCCCCGCGGGCCGGCTACGCCGCCTTGCCGATCGCGGCGCGGCCACCAGCCAGCTCCAGCGCACGGTCGAGGACGGCGTCGCCGCCCTTGCGCGGCCGTACCCGCTCGTCCGGCTTCAAACCGGCCCCCAGAATCGGCTTGCCGTCCGGTCCGATGCCCCACGCCGACGCGAGCCACACCTCGCCGCCGGCGCCCTTCACCGCGCGCCGCTGCCCGGTGTCGCCATAGCTCTCCGTCCCCACGAGGGTGGCGCC
>NCBR01000217.1 GCA_002279285.1 Acidobacteria bacterium 37-71-11 | reverse complement strand
CCGCACCTGCTCGGGCGCTACCCGCATGTCGGCACGGTCGCGGCCGGCTTCGGCGTCGCCACCCGCCTTCGCGTCGGCGACCGCATTCTCGCGGCCCACACGGGCGCAGGCCCACTGCCGACGCACTTCCCGGTCTGGTACGGGCTCCTCGACCCCGCGCGGCTCGACCGCGAGATCCCCGGCTGGCACGAGGAGGCGGCGGCGTACCGGCCGCAGGAGAAGTGGCTCGACCTGCTGCGCTCGGCCAAGCTGCGCTACGGGCTCATGGTGGCGATGGGCACCTGGTGCTCCGACTCGCGCACGCAGATCCCGCGCCTGCAGGCGGTGCTGGCGGCGCTCGGGAAGGGGTCGCCGTTCGACGCGCCGCGCCTCGTGGGGGTGGACCGCAGCAAGGCCGCGGATCCGGCGTTGTACCCGTTCGGGCCGGTGGACCTGGTGCCCACGATCGTCGTGACCGCGGGCGGCGCCGAAGTCGGCAGGATCGTCGAGACCCCGAAGTCCGGCCGCATCGAGGAGGACCTCGTGCGCATCCTGGCACCGATCGAGGGTTGGGAGGTCCCCGTTGGCTGAAGTCGCCGTCACGGCGCCCCTTCCCGGCGGCGCCATCGCGCGCCTCCAGGAGCGCCACAGCGTGCGGGTGCGCCCGCCCGGTCCCGCACTCATCGGCCGCGACATGGTGGAGTTCGTCGGCCAGGCGGACGCCCTGGTCTGCCTGCTGGCCGACCGGGTGGCGGCCGAGGTGTTCGCGCTCTGCCCGCGGCTGAAGGTGGTGGCCAGCTACGCGGTCGGCGTCAATAACGTGGACCTCGAGGCCGCGCGCACCTCCGGCGTCTGGGTGACCAACACCCCCGACGTCCTGACCGACGCCACCGCGGACCTCGCCTGGGCGCTGATCCTCGCCGTCGCCCGCCGCATCGGGGAAGGGGACGGGCTGGTGCGCAGCGGCGGCTTCACGGGGTGGAAGCCGGACTTGCTGCTCGGGACCGGTCTGCAGGGGAAGACGCTGGGGATCGTCGGCATGGGGCGGATCGGCGCCGCGGTGGCGCGGCGCGCGATCGGGTTCGGGATGAAGATCGCGTACCACGGCCGGGCGCCGAAGCCGGCGGACGAGGCCTTCGGCGCCGAGTTCGTGGCCGAGCTCGACTCGTTGCTGGCGCGCGCCGACGTGCTGTCGTTGCACTGCCCGCTGACCCCCCAGACCAGGCGCCTGATCGACGAGCGGCGCCTGCGCCTGCTGCCGCACGGCGCGATCCTCGTCAACACGAGCCGCGGCGAGGTGCTGGACGAGGAGGCGCTGGTGCGGGTGCTCGAGAGCGGCGCCCTCGCGGGGGCGGGGCTCGACGTCTACGAACGCGAGCCCGAGGTGAACCCAGGCCTGCTCGGGCGCATGGATGTGGTGCTGCTGCCGCACCTCGGCTCGGCCACCAGGGAAGCGCGGGCGGCGATGGCCGAGCTGGTCGTGGACAACGTCCTCGCGGTCCTCGCGGGGAAGCCCCCACTCACGCCGGCCGTGAAGCCGCTGGTGCCGCGATCGTGACCCGCACCTGGTGGATGCGGCGCGGCGTCGCGGGATCCCCCGGGGTCGGTGCCCGTGGGTGAGGCAACGCCGACCGGCGCCCATCCGGGGCAATCGGCGCCGAGAGGCGTGATGCCCTACTTCTTTGGTTTCTTCCTGGTTTCCGGTTTCTGCAGCCTGGTGTACGAGGTCGTCTGGCTGCGGCTGGCCATGGCCCGGTTCGGGGTCACGACGCCCACGGTGTCGATCGTTCTCTCGGTATTCATGGCGGGGCTGGCTGCTGGGAGCTGGGCGGCGGGCCGGCTCGCCCGCCGTCTCGCCGGCCACCGCCGCACCACCCTGATCCGGTTGTACGGCATGACCGAATTGTTGATCGCGTCGTCCGGCGTCGCGGTGCCCGCCGCTCTCGCGTACGGGCGGACGCTGCTGGCGGGTGGCGGCGCCGGTGGCGCGTGGGGATCGGGCGCGTACTACCTGGCATCCGGGGCCTTGATCTGCGTGGCGCTGCTGCCGTTCTGCTTTGGGATGGGGGCAACGTTTCCGCTCGCGATCGGGGCCATCCGCCGTCTCGTCCCCGGCGGCGAGGCGACCCTCCCGTTCGGCTACCTGTACCTCGCCAACGTTGCTGGGGCGACGTTGGGGACGTTGGCCTCGGCGTTCGTCCTGATCGAACTCCTCGGCTTCCGGGGAACGCTGGCGTTTGCGGCGGGGTTGAACGCGCTCCTGGGGACGTTGGCTCTTGCCCTGAGCCTGCGCTGGTCGGAGCGGTCCGGCGAACGGCAGCCGGACGCGCGGCCCGCGGCGGCCGCGTCTGCCGAGCCGCGCGAGGGAGGGCGGACGTTGGCGGCGCTCTTCACCACCGGTTTCGTCAGCATGGCGATGGAGGTGATCTGGGTGCGGCAGTTCACCCCGTACCTCGGCACCGTCGTCTACAGCTTTGCGTCGATCCTTGCCCTCTACTTCGTGGCCACCTTCGCCGGTTCGCGGCTGTACCGCCTGCGGTTGCGTTCCGCCTCCGGTGTCGCGGTCCGCGCCCCTGGCGCGGTGCTGTTTTCTACGCTCGGCGCGTTGGGCGTTCTGCCGTTGTTGGCGGCCGACTACCGCGTGCCGTTCCCGGCGGGCATGGGCGGTGGGCTTGGGCGCGTCGCGCTGGGCATCGGGCCGTTTTGCGCAGTACTCGGCTTCGTCACGCCGCTGCTCGTGGACCGTTGGTCGCGCGGTGACCCCGAGCGAGCCGGGTCCGGATACGCGGTCAACGTCGTGGGCTGCATCCTCGGCCCCCTGGCGGCAGGGTTCGTCCTGCTTCCCGCCGTCGGCGAACGCTCGGCGATGTTCGCCCTCGCGCTCATGGTGCTCCTGGTCGCAACCCTGCGTTCGCCGCTGTCGGTTCCGGTCGACGAGGCACGGACGCGGCGTCGTTGGTGGGCCCCGGGCCTCGCGGCCGCGCTCTCGGCGGCGCTCGCCCTCTCGACCGCCGATTTCGACGAGAGTATCCCCAACGCGGTGGTCCGCAGGGACTCGACGGCCACGGTGATCGCCTGTGGCGAGGGCATGAACAAGCACCTGCTGGTCAACGGCATCGGCATGACGAGCCTGACCCCGATCACGAAGATGATGGCGCACCTGCCGCTGGCCATCCGGCGCGCGCCGCCCACCAACGCCCTGACGATCTGCTTCGGTATGGGGACGACCTTCCGCTCGGCCCTTTCCTGGGGGATCCGGTCGCGAGCGGTCGAGCTGGTGCCGAGCGTGCCCTTGCTCTTCGGGTTCTTCCACCCGGACGGGCCGGAGCTTCTGAAGTCGCCCCGCGCCCGGATCGTCATCGACGACGGGCGCCGCTACCTCGAACGCACGAGTGAGGCGTACGACGTCATCATCATCGACCCTCCGCCGCCTCCCGAGGCGGCCGGCTCGAGCCTCCTCTACTCCAGGGAGTTCTACGCAACCCTGAAGCAACACCTGCGGCCGGGCGGCGTGGTGCAGCAATGGGTTCCGGGGGGAGGGGTGAGGATGGTGGCCGCGTTCGCCCAGGCCCTCCGCACCTCGTTCCCGTACGTCCGTGTCTTCGGCTCATTGGAAGGTTGGGGCCTGCACTTCCTCGCGAGCATGGAGCCGATCCCTCCGGCGTCGGGGGCGGAACTGGCCAGGCGAATGCCCCCCGCGGCCGTGCGCGACCTCCTCGAATGGGGGCCGGCGTCCACCGCCGAGGCGGAGTTCAACCTCGTGCTCGCTCGGGAGGTCCCCCTGGCCGACATTCTCAGCTGTGCGCCCGGGGTCGCGGCGCTGGAGGACGACCGCCCGATCAACGAGTACTTCCTGCTGCGACGGATGTTCGAGCGCCGGAGCCGCGCCGGCGTCGCGGCCGTTACGACCCTGGTGCCGCGATCGTGACCCGCACCTGGTGGATGCGGCGTGGCGAGGCCTCCGCGACCTCGAACGACAGCCCATCCACCTCGAAGCGGCTGCCGACTTCCGGCACGCGCCCCGCCAGCGCGAGCAGCAGCCCGGCTACCGAGGTGTAGTCGGTGGCGCGTTCGATCGGCCGGCCGGTGAGGCGCGCGAGGCGGCCGAGCGGCAGCGAGCCGCGCACCAGCCAGCGCCCCGGTGCCTCGACGTGGACCGGGGGCTCCTTGGTGTCGAACTCGTCCTGGATGTCGCCGACGATCATCTCGAGGAGGTCCTCGAGGGTCACGATGCCCGCGAGGTTGCCGTACTCGTCGACCGAGAGGGCGATGTGGCTGCGCCGCTCGCGCATCTCGCGCAGCAGGTCGACCACGCGCTTGCTCTCGGGGACGAACAGCGCCGGCTGCAGGAACGAGGTCCACGCGCCCTGCCGGGCCTCCTCCCGCATCAGGTCCTTGGCGAGCAGGATGCCGGTCACGTTGTCATCGCGGCCGTGGTAGACCGGGTAGCGCGAGTACCCGTGCCGGAGCACGCGGGCCCGGACCTCCGCGATCGAGAGCGTGTCCGGGAGGAAGACCACATCGGTGCGGGGGATCTGCACCTCGCGGACGAGCGCCCCCTCGAACCGGAGGACCCCCTCGAGCATGGCGTGTTGC
>NCBR01000216.1 GCA_002279285.1 Acidobacteria bacterium 37-71-11 | reverse complement strand
CACGGCGTGCAACGACGCGCTCGGCCGCGCGATCACGGCGTGCCCGGAGCAGTACTTCTGGTACCACAGGCGCTGGTTCGGGGCGCCCCCGGCCGCGGCCCCGCGCCCGGAGTGATCACCCGGCGGCGAGAGGGTCGCGGCACGCCGCCAGGTCGTGCGACGGGTCGTTGACGAGCGGGCTCACCGGGTAGGCGCGCATCGCCGCGACGGCGTGTGGGCGCAGCAGCGGCCGCAAGACCTCCGGGTCGCGCACCTCGGGGTCGAGCCAGAGCGCGAACTCGCCTGGGTCGAGGATCGCCGGCATCCGGCCGTGGAGCGGCGCCACGACCTCGTTGGCGGCCGTGGTGACGATCGTGCACGACTCGACCGGCCCGCTCCCGTCGCCCGGCCAGCGCTCCCACAAGCCGGCCAGCCCGAACGGCCGGCCGTCCGCAAACCCGATGAAGTGCGGCTGCGCGCGCCCGCCCAGACGCTGCCACTCGTAGAACCCGTCGGCGACGACGAGGCAACGACGCCAACGGAACGCCGCTCGGAACGCCGGCTTGTCGGCGAGGGTTTCGGCGCGGGCGTTGATCATCCGCGCGGCGACCGAACGCTCCCTGGCCCAGGCCGGGAGAAGGCCCCAATGCAGCGCGGCCAACTCGCGACCTCCGGCAGCGGCCTCGCGCACCGCGGCCACGTCCTGCGTCGGCGCGATGTTGTAACGGGGGGCGAGGTCCGGCACCGAGGGGAGCCGGAACAGTTCCGCGATCGTCTTCCCCGGGGCCGCCTGCGTGAACCGCCCGCACATGTCGCGATCATACGCGCCGGCCCGACGAAAAGACGTGGACCGTGGTCAGTGATCCGTGGTCCGAGAAGACAGGCTCAAAGATGAGACTCTTCACTCTCAACTCGTCACTCCGGCCACGAAACCGCCTCGCGGCTCACCGAGGTCGGGGATGGATCTGGATCGGCTTCAGCGCCGGTGGAAAGTTGGCCCGAAGAAAACCAAGGATCGCCTCGGCGGTCGGGATCGGCCGCTCCATGCTCGGGGTGTGCCCGGCCGACGGGATTTCGACCAGCGTCGCCATCGGCAAGGCGGCGGCCATCGCCCGCGACGAGGCCACGGGGGTGAGCGAGTCCTCCTGGCCCACGACCACCAGCGCGGGCACGTCCAGCGTGGGCAGCAGCGCGCTGCTGTCCAACCGGTCGCGCATGCCCGCCAGGCAGCCGGCGAGCGCTTCCGGGGCCGCCTCGGCCGCGATCGCGCGTAACTCCGCGATGACCCTCGGCGCGCGCTTCGTGCTCGAAGGGCCCACCAACCCAGCGACGAACTCGTCGAGGAAACCGGCGGCGTCGCCCGCGACGATCTGGGCGATCCCCACATCCCTGCGCCGCCGACCCTCCGGCGCGTCCGCCTCCGCCCTGGTGTCGACCAGGATCAGACCGGCCAGGCGCTCAGGCCAGGCGGCCGCGACGCGGAGCGCGACGTACCCGCCCATCGAGTGGCCTCCGAGGACGAAGCGGTCGACCCTGAGGGCGTCAGCCAGACGGATGACCTCGCCCGCCAGGTCCTCGATGCCGTACCCCGTCGCGGGCTGGTCGGAGGAACCGAAGCCTCGCAGGTCAGGCGTGATCAGCCTCGCCGCTTGCTCGACCGCGGTGCGCACCGGCGTCCAGATCGCCGACGACAGCGGAAAACCGTGCAGGAGGATCACCGGCACACCCTCGCCGTGGTCCTCCACCTCGAGCGTGACAGTCTCCAGTTCGATCCGCATCACCCCTCCAGCCCGATCGTGATCAGTGTATCGTCTCCCGCGATCCTGGCTCGACTCGATTGTCACGTGCTTGTAGCTTCTTATCACAATTAGAATGAGCGACTTGCACGTTGACGACCGGGCCGACAGGCCCCATATTGGGCGTAAACATCGTTCCTCGGGTTCAGGCGGTGGCGGAGGATGCGCGGCATGAGCCGCCGCCAGGGCGATCGCGGCACATCCCGTGCCGCCGGAGACAGGGACGGTGGTGGGGGCCGCATGCTCTGCTCCGAGTGCATCCAGGTCTTCGAGAGAATCGGCAGCGCGCTCAACTCACCCATCGACACGGTCGAGTTCCTGACCCAGGTCGCGGAATCGATCGCCACGCACTTTCACCTCAAGGGCTGCCACCTCATGCTGCTCAGCCGGGACCAGAAGGTCCTCGAGCACGTCGCGTCGTTCGGCCTCAGCGAGGCCTTCATCAACAAGGGTACGGTGGAGGCGGAGCGGAGCGTCGCCGAGGCGCTCGAGGGCAGGTCGGTGGCGGTCCTCGACTGCGCCACCGACCCGCGCATCCAGTACCGCGAGGCCATGGTCACCGAAGGGATCGCCTCGATGCTCACGGTGCCCCTGCGGGCGCGCGGCCAGGTGATCGGGGTGATGCGGCTCTCGACCGCCGCGCCTCACGAGTTCACCAAGGAGGAGATCGAGGTCCTCGAGGTCGTGGCCTCGTTCTGCGCCAGCGCGGTCGTCCACTGGATGTTCCACTCGATCCTGAGCCACATCACCGAAGCAACCCGGTCTTCACTCGACCTCAAGTCGGTGCTCGGCGCGATCGTGCACGTGGTCTGCCAGGACCTGCGCGCCAAGGGGTGCGTGGTCCAGCTCCTCGACCCCCAGGGGAGGCGCATCGAGACTCGGGAGTCGTTCGGCCTCAGCGATGCCTTCCTCGCCAGCTTCTTCTCCACGTTCGGCGAGGACCAGGGTCGTGCCCAGGCGCTTGCCGGGGGGTGCGTGCCGATCCTCGAGGTCCAGCGTGACCCCGGGGTGCCGTATCGCGACGCGGCGACCCGGGAAAAGGTCGGCTCCGTGCTGCACGTCCCGCTGGGCCTGGCGGAGCACGTCGTGGGCGTCGCGAGCGTGTTCACGTACCACCCCTACGAGTTCTCCGAGGACGAGCTGTTCCTGATGGCAACGATCGGCGACCAGTGCGCCCTCGCGGTGAGGAACGCTCAGGCCTATGGCGAGCTCCGCCGCGAGTACCAGGGGCTGGTGGACGACTTCCAGAAATGGTTCGGGGAGTCCCAGACCTACCCCCGCCCCTGATCGGCTCGCGCTCGCGGACAGCGTGGCGGGTCGCGGCGGCGCTGAATGATGACAACTGCGCGGGACTGACGGCTGCGCGAGGATGACGGCTGCGCGCGGCCACTTGACGTCAGGGCCGTCGTGCGCCACATTGTCCACGGCTGCATCGTTCTTTGAGGCGTTCATCCGATTCACCGTGGGGGTGCCCCGCTTTGGCGGGGCTGAGATCACACCCCTGGAACCTGATCCGGGTCATGCCGGCGTAGGGAACGGGCCTGAGGGCGTCAGCGTCACGACCATCGCCCCTCTCCGGACCGCCGCTCGCCCGGGAGGAGGCAAGATGAGACCGATGATCCTGGCGCCTTTCGTCGTGCTGACCGCCGCAAGTCTGGCTGCGGCCGGAACGTTCTCGGGCACCGTCCGCGACGCCGCGACCGGTAAGCCGGTGGCGCACGCGCGCGTTGAGCTGCTCGCGACCCACGCCGCGACCGTCACGGATGCGGCCGGCGCGTTCACGCTCGAAGGCGCGGCGGGCGCCGTGGAGCTTGCCGTCTCGCACCCCGGCTACCGCGTCGCGCGCCTGAGCCTGGTCGCGGCGTCGGCGCAGCCGCTCGCCATCCGACTCGAACCCGTGATCTCCCTCGCCGACCGGATCGAGGTCACCGCGGCCCGCGCACGGGAAGGGACCGATCCCGCGAGCTTCACCAACATCCCGCAGGAAAAGGTGGCCGAGAGCTACTGGGGTCAGGACCCCGCGATCATGCTCTCGCAGACCGTGCCCGGTTTCTTCGCCTACAACGACAGCGGCAACGGGATCGGCTACTCGTACTACTGGATCCGCGGCTTCAACCAGGCGCAGACCCGGATGACCCTCAACGGCGCCCCGCTCAACGACGCCGAGGACGGCGAGCTGTACTTCATCGACCTCGCGGACTTCCTCGGCACCGCCGGCGACATCCAGGTGCAGCGCGGCGTCTTCGGCCTTTCCGGCATCGGCGGCGCGGTGGACATCACCACCGCGCCGGCGTCGATGACGCCGGCGTTCACGATCACGACCGGCTTCGGTTCGTACAACACCCAGCGCCTCGAGACGCGCTGGGACTCCGGACTGATCGACGGCACCTGGGCGGTCACGGCGCGCTACTCGAAGATCACGACCGACGGCTACCGCGACCAGTCGTGGGTGGACATGTGGAACTACTACTTCTGCCTCTCCCACTTCGGCGACCGCTCGCGCGTGCGCCTGATCCTGTTCGGAGGCCCCGAGCAGACCCACCTCGCCTACGACGGCGTGCCCAAGCGCGTCCTCGACGGCGGCCTCACCGGCAGCGCCGACCGCGACCGCCGCTTCAACCCCCTCACCTACCCCGGCGAACAGGACAACTTCACCCAGCCGCATTTCCAGCTCGTCCACGACCTCGCCATCTCGCCGAACACCCAGCTCTCCGAGACGTTCTTCGTCTTCACCGCTACTACGACGAGTACAAGGCCGGCAGCACGCTTGCCGAGTACGACCTTCCGGACGTCACGTTCCCCGGCGGCGGGGTGGTGAGCAGCACCGACCTCGTCCGCCGCCGTCAGGTGGACGAGTGGGACGCGGGGTGGGTGCCGACGCTGACGACCACACGCGGCGACTGGACCCTCACCCTCAAGGGGGAGCTGCGGCTCCACCGCGGCCACCACTTCGGCGCGGTGACGTGGGCGCAGTTCTACCCCGCCGACGTGCCCCCCGACCACCGCTACTACGACTACCAGGTCGGCAAGCGCAGCGCCTCGCTCGCGGCCGACGTCTCGTGGAAGGCGAGCGAGCGCCTCACCCTGAGCGGCGGCCTCGAGGGGGCGCAGCAGCGCTACGAGCTGTCGCACGACCTGCTC
>NCBR01000044.1 GCA_002279285.1 Acidobacteria bacterium 37-71-11 | reverse complement strand
CGAGCGCCTCCCGATTTCGGCCGCCAGGGGCCGCGCCGGATCGGTGACCAGGCGGCCGGCGCCGCTGCCGTCGCCGCCCCACAGCGCCATCGCCGTGCCGGGACGGATGCGGTCGTTCACCTCGGCGCGCAGGAACACCTCGCGGCCGCCCGCCGACGCGCGCACGGTATCGCCGCGCTTGATCCCCAGGCGGCGGGCGTCCTCGGGCGCAAGCAGCACGGTCTCCGGCGCGGCCAAACCGAGGAGGGTCGCGCTGCGCAGCGTCGTGGAGCCGGAGTGGAAGAGCTGCGGCCCGAGGTCGAGGCTCACCCCCCCGGCCGGCGGCGACGCCTCGGGTTGCGACGGCGGTGTCAGGCGAAACCCCCGCGCTTGCTCGGACGGCTCGCAGGCGCGGTCGAGCTCGGCCTCGACCTCTGCGCTGTCCGGCAGTGGCGCACCGAGCCGGACGGCGATCTCGCGCAGGACCTCGCCGTCGCCGGGCAGGGGGACGGGCGGCGTCAGAGCTTGGTGCAGCGGCCGCCGTACGCCGTCGGCGCCGATCAACGAGCCGTCGCGTTCGACGAGGCAGCAAACCGGCAGGACCACGTCGGCAGCCCGCCCCGTGTCGGTCAGGAACGGGTCCTGGACCACGACGAACCGGGCGTGCTCGACCGCGCGGCACGCTCCGATCCCCGCCGGCCAGGCGCCGAGGAGGTCCTGGCCGATCACGTACAGGGTGCCGACCTCGCCCGCAGCCGCCCGGTGGATCGTCTCCGCCGCCGTCCAGCCGGGCGAGGGCGCGGAGCCCCCGCCCACGGCAAGACGGGGGTCGAGCCCGGCGAGGACGACGCCCTGGGTGTTGGCCCTCTCGCCGAGCACGAGCACGCCGCTGCCGGGCCGGCCGAGGAGGCCGAGCACGGCGAGCAGCTCGACGGCGCGGCGGGCGACGCCCACCACATGGCCGGGGATGCCGCGTCCGGTCGCCACGGTGACCACGAGGGAGGCGGCCGCCTCGAGGCGATCGGCCAAACGGCCGACCGCTTCGGGGGTGACGCCGGTCAGCGCCGCGGCCAAGGCCGGCCGGTAGCCGTCGAGACCGGCCCGCCACGCCGCGTAGCCGTCCAGCCGCTCGACCGCGTCGCCGGCGCCGCGGCGGCGGAGCAGCTCGGCGAGGACGCTCGACAGCAGCGCCTCTTCGCCCGCCGGCGCGAGCGGCAGCTGCTGCGCCGCCAGGGCCGAGAGCGTGCCGGGGAACGGATGCGCGAGCAGAACCTTCGCGCCGCGCCGCGCCGCGGTCACCAGCTCGGTCTTGACGAGCGGGTGGCTGCGGCCGGGGTCGGCGCGCAGCACGAGCACGGCGTCGGCGGTCGCGAGATCGGCGATCGTCGCGGTGGAGCGCGGTGCGCCGAGCGCCTCGCTCATCCCGGCGACGAGCGCCTCGACGCCCGGGTCGATTCCGGCGGACACGTGTGGGCTGCCGAGGGTTTCCCGCACGAAGCGCTGCAGCAGGTACGCGTCCTCGGTGGTCAACCGCGTCGAACCCACCGCCGCGATCACCTCGCCGCGCTCCCGCGCCGCGGCAAACCCCGAGGCGACCGCGGCGAGCGCCTCGTCCCAGCTCACCTCGATGAGGCGGCCGCCCTGCCGCACCAGCGGCTGCGTCAGGCGATCGCGGTGGCGCAGCACGTCCCAGCCGAAGCGGCCCTTGGCGCACAGCTTGCCGCGGTTCGGCCGGCTCGTCGTGGCGGCTGAGACGCCGGAAGGCCGGGCGCCGTCGCTGGCCACGGTGAGTTCGCAACCGCACGAGCAGTACGAGCACGTGGTGGTCACTGCGGTGCGCTGCCACGCAGGGAGCTCGGAGGCGAACTGCGGAATGGCCAGCGCGGCCACCGGGCAGGCGTCGACGCACTGGCCGCAGAACTCGCAGTCGAGCGGGCCGCCCAGCCAGGTGGCGACGCGGGCTTCGAGACCGCGCCCGACCACGCCGATCGCGGCAACGCCCTGGACCTCGTCGCACAGGCGCACGCACTTGGCGCACAGGATGCACTTCTCCGGGTCGCGGACGATCAGCGGCGACGCCTCGTCGCGCGGCCGGCGCACGAGATCGAACGGCAGCTGGCCTTCATCGCCACCGTACTCGAAGAGGAGGTCCTGCAGGCGGCAGTCGCCGGTCCGCTCGCAGACCGGGCACTCCATCCGGTGATTGAGGAGGATGAGCTGGAGCTGGCGCCGCCGCGCCTCGTGGACCTCGGGTGCCTCGGTGTCGATCTTCATGCCCGGGAGGACCGGGGTCGAGCACGCGGGCACCAGGCCCGGCCGCCCGTCGCGCCTGACCACGACGCACATCCGGCAGCCGCCGTACGGCGTCAGGCGCTCGTCGTGGCACAGCGTCGGCAGCTCGATACCGTGGCGACGCAGCGCCTCGAGCAAAGTGATGCCGGCGGGGACCTCGACCGGTTGGCCGTTGACCGTGATGAGGATCGTGTCCATCGCCCGCGCCCTCACCGCGCCGCCGTCGGCTGCAGCCGGCGGAACGCCCACTTGGTGCGCAGCCGGTTGGCGTAGCGGGCGAGCGACCCGGTCGGCTTGCGCCGCGCCACGGCCTGGATGTCGCCCTCGTGCAGCAGGAAGTCGAGGATGTGGATCGTCTCCTTGCCGCGGCTGGCGAGCGCAGAGCGGCATCCGGCGCAGTAGGTAATCATCGGCAGCGGCGATTCGTCGGCGCGCCGCTGGGTGATCCGCTGGGAGAGTTTCGGGTCGACCGGGTAGATCATGCCGCCGGAGCCGCAGCAGCGGGCCTTCTCCCGCGCGTACTCGACGTCCTCGATCACCGCCCCGGCGCCGGCGACGAGGGCGCGGACGCCGTCGTGCATGGCCGGCTCGTGGTGGGCCTTGCAGGAGTCGTGGATCGCCACCCGGGCGCCGGCACGCAGGGCCGGCGGGGACCACCGCCCGGCGAGCGCCTCCCATACCGTCGTAACCTTCATCCCCGGCAGCCCGGTCTTGAGCGTGTGCGCACAGTCGGGGCAGGCGGCGATCAGCTCTTCGGCGCCGAAGCGTTCGGCATTCTCCTGGATCGCCTGACAGGTCCGCGCAAAGTCCGCTTCCATGCCGATCAGCTCGGCCGGTGCGCCGCAGCAGTACATCAGCACCCCGGTGCCGGGGTAGTTGCGTCGCAGCTCGTCGTAGACCGCCAAGGTGTTGCGCGGCGACACCGCGGGCAGCGAGCAACCGGTGAAAAAGAGGCGCTTGCTGCGCTGGCGCCCCGGCTCCGACATCGCCAGGGTGAAGGTGGCGCCGACCCCGGCGCGGTAGTACGACACGATCGGCTTGTGTGCGGGGAGCGGCCCGACCCCCTGCCGCACCGCCTCCCGGCGCGCGGCGAGCAGCATCGCCCCGGTGTCGAGGTCAACGGGGCAGACCTCGGCACAGAGCGAGCAGATGTTGCACGAGTACACCATCTTCAAGACGTCCTTGACCCCCGTCTTGACC
Source organism: Acidobacteria bacterium 37-71-11 (assembly GCA_002279285.1). Taxonomy (GTDB): domain Bacteria; phylum Acidobacteriota; class Thermoanaerobaculia; order Thermoanaerobaculales; family Thermoanaerobaculaceae; genus RBG-13-68-16. Next base: position 16,452 of record NCBR01000044.1, on the reverse strand, counting down.
TGTCGGGCGAGCTCCTTGGGCGAGCGGCAGTAGCTGGCGAGGAACTCGCAGTCCTTCACGCACAGCCCGCAGCTGCAATCGAGGCAGCGCTTGGCTTCCTCGACCGCCTCGCCCTCGGCGAGCGGCGGGGTGAACGGCTGCAGCATCACCGGCGTGCGCTCGCGCCGCTTGCGCTCGGCCTCGTCGATGTCGAGACGCCAGAGCAGCGGGCTGGGCAGGGCGGGGAGCGCGCCCGCGCGGGGATCTGCACCGGTCAGGAAGCGGTGCGCCGACGCCGCGGCCCTGCGGCCGAGCGCGAGGGAGGAGATCACGGTGGCGGGACCGCTGACCGCGTCGCCGCCGGCGAACACTCCGGGGAGGCCGGTCTCGCACGTCACCGGGTCGGCGGCGAGCAAGCGGCGGTGCCTGGGCGGGCGCTCGCCGTCGAGAAGCGACAGCAAGCGCTGGGCGCCGGCGAAGCCGGGAAGCAGGAGGATGGCGGCGAACTCTTCGCGCAGCGCCGATAAGGCAATGTCGCGGCCGACCTCGACGCCGGTCCTGACCTCGATGCCGAGCGCCGCGATGACGGAAAGGTCGCGAAGGGCGACCTCTCGCGGCAGCCGCCATGAGGGGATCTTCTGCGTCAAGCAGCCGCCGATCGTCGCGTCCTTCTCGAACACCGTGACCTTCGGTCCGGCTCGCAGTCGAGGATGTGACGGGGCTCGCCCTCCTCGCGCTCCGCGAGGAAGCGCTTGATGTCGCGGATGCGCACCGCGCTGTCCTCGTCGAGGCGCTTGCAGTGCAGCTCGCAGGGGTGCGCGCAGACGTAGCCGAGGATTCCTGGGAACGGCAGCTTCTCGCGCACCAGTTGGAGAGCATCGGCGAACCGGCCCTGGGCCGTGAGCTGCACGTAGCCGCGGGCGTCGACCTGGAGCGGGCAGCGGTTGACGCAGTTGGCCGGCCCCTCGCCGCGGCAGCGGGTGAGGATCTCGTCGGCGAGCCTTTCGGCGCGGGGCGGCTGCGGCGCGGCCTACGGCGCTCATCGCCCCGTCCCGGTTGCCGCGCCGGCGTCGCGGCGCGGCATGAACTCGCGGCACGCCGGCTGCGGGTCCTGGAACCGTTCGGTGATGGCGCACACGCCGGCGCGGCCGCGGGTCGAGCCGTAGGCCGACGAGAGTGCGGTCAACCCAGCGAAGATGCGCTCGATCTCGGATGGTTCGTCGCTGAACGACGCACACTGTGCGCAGGTTGATGTCGGGTCGTGTGGTGCCACGAAAGCCCCCCGAACTGCCGGTGCCGGATCACCCCACAGGGCCGGAACGCGCGGCCCGGCGGACGAGCCCGCCGGGCCGCGCCGGACATTCTAGAACTTGAACTGCACCATCGAGCGGAAGCGCTTGTCGCTCTGGTTGGAGGGCTTGGTGCCCTGATACCGGGCGAACTCGCGGGTCAGGCTCGAGACGTCGAAGAAGAGCTTGTGCTGGTGCTTGTTGAAGTAGAAGTTGATCCCGGCGGTGATCTCGTTGAGCTGCTTCTCCATGGCGCTGACGTAGGCGCTGCCGACTTTGACCGAGACGAAGCCGAGGCCGGAGTTCGTCACCGCCTGCGGCGTCGGGTCCTTGAGGCGCTCGATCTGCGCGTAGCGCGCGACGAGCTCGATGCGGGTCGGCACGATGAAATAGCCGAACGCGGCACGCCAAGCCTCGCGGTCGAACGTGGTCGGCCCGGTGATGTTTCGGTTGAGGTCGAACGTCTCGGTGCCCCACTCGAGGTCGGCCGAGAAGCCCTTGTACCTGCTCAGGACCGACAGGTTGTATCCGCTGTCGTCGGTCTTGTAGTTCGCCACCGTGGTGCCGGCCGCGTCCTTGCTGTGAAGCTTGCTATCGGTGTAGGCGGAGCCGAGGATGCCGATCTTGAAGCTCTCGGTGTAATCCACATCGCCCTGGTTCAGCCAGTTGATCCAGCCGAGCGGATAGTAGCCTAGGCGCGCCGCGAACAGGTGGTTGTCGGCCGCGTTGCTGGCGCCCTTGGTGTCGCGGCCGTTCCACACGCCCGCCTCGTACTGGAACGCCGAGCCGTTCTTGAAGTGCTTCATGCCGGTCGCGCTGATACCCTGGGAGCGAAACAGCGACAGGCCGCCGACAGGGAAGCCGGTGTTGGGCTGCTCGGCGCAGAGGCCGAAGCCCTGGGTGCCGCCACCCGGCCATTTGGAGTAGCCGCCGCCGGCGTTGATGTCGGTTTCGCCGTACATGATCGAGCGGTCGATGAAGTTGAGGCCGAACCCCGAGGCGAGGAACTCGGTGCCGTAGGGGATCTTGTTGCGGCCGACCCCGATCGCGAACAGGTCGGAGAACTGGTACTGCAGCCAGGCGTCGTGCAAGTTAACCGCCGACATGGGCTCCAGCTGGAGGTGAAAGTAGTAGGTGAACTTCGGGTTGTAGGCGTAACCGGCAAACCACAGCCGGGCGCGCCGCATGTAGAAGTTGGAGTAGTTCTCCTCGTTCCCCTTGATCTTGTGGTCGTACTGCACGTAGTCGTAGCGATACTGAATGGCGGCGCTGAGCCGCAGTTCGAACTTCTTGTTCGCGGTTGTGAGGTTGAACCCGTTCTTGTAAGCGGCTTTCAACGCGTTCGGGTCCTTCTTCTCATCCGCCGCGGCCGCATTGGGCGCCCTGCCGAGCGCGATCAACGCGAGACCTGCGATTGCCAAAGCTCCAGCCTTCTTCATTCGTCAGTCCTCCTTCTCGAAGCGCTCCGAATTGGCCGACCGTGTGGCCGGCACGAGGCGCTGGCCAGCCCAACAGCAATTGCCGTGCCAGTGACCTCGTGGCGCCGATGGCGTTCAAGGTCAAGCGCATGCGCCTTCAAGCGCAGCGTTGCGCGGACGTCAGGTGTCGGATCGGTAACACGCGGCCCACGGGGCGCGTCACGCAACCCGCTCGCCGAGGGCGATCGGCGTGACGGTGAGGCGGCCCGCGGCGCGATTCCACGCGGGTCGGTCCAGGCCAATTTCCCGCGCCGGCCGAACCGGCTAATGCTCCCGAGCCGAAGGTTTTTCAAGAGGTTAAGGCGGGGTTCGAACCCCCGGCATCACCGTCACGGCGCGGTAACCGTTTCCGAATCGTAACAGTCACCGGTGCCTCGCCAACTTCACCATTTGGACGTAGTTGACACGGCACGCGGCCCTCGGGCCCCGTTTCCCGGGTCGGGTCGCCTGGCCCCGGTTTCGATGGCATTTCTCTTTATCTTGTATGAAGTTACATGCGGAAGTGAAAAATGGCACACGACTTGCTTGAGGTTGACCGCGATGGAGAATTCCGAGCGGTTCTTGAAAATCCTAGGAATGGGAGGTGGTCGCCCGAGCGTACGACAGACGCCAGCCCTTGTTGGTGGGACCCCCACCAGGAAACGTAACGATCCCTCGAGGCACCAAGGAGGAAACATATGCCCAGTTTTGTGAACCCGGAAAAGTGCGACGGGTGCAAGGCGCTCGACAAGACTGCCTGCCAGTTCATCTGTCCAAACGACCTCATGGTCCTCAACAAGGACACCATGAAGGCGTACAACCAGGAACCCGAGATGTGCTGGGAGTGCTACAACTGCGTCAAGATCTGCCCGACCCAGGCGATCGACGTGCGCGGCTACGCGGACTTCGTCCCCATGGGTGCCTCCGTCGTCCCGTTGCGGTCCACCGACAGCATCATGTGGACGGTGAAGTTCCGCAACGGCACCCTGAAGCGCTTCAAGTTCCCCATCCGGACTACCCCCGAGGGCCAGGCCAAGCCGTCCGGCGGCTGGGACAACGCCCCGAAGCTCGATAGCCCGACGCTGTTCACTGAACCCGAATCCCTCGGCCTGCCCGCCGTGTGGACCAAGGCGTAAAGGGGGCGGACATGGTTGACTTCAAAACTGTCGAAGTCGAAACCGATCTCCTCATCCTCGGTGGCGGCATGGCGGCGTGCGGCGCCGCCGTGGAAGCCGCGTACTGGGCCAAGCAGCACGGCCTCAAGGTGACGCTGGTGGACAAGGCCGCCGTGGACCGCTCCGGCGCCGTGGCCATGGGCCTGTCGGCCATCAACCAGTACGTCGGCCTCAGGGACGGCCAGAACACCATCAAGGACTACGTGGACTACGTGCGCAACGACCTTATGGGCGTGACCCGCGAGGACCTCGTCGCCAACATCGCCCGCCACGTCGACTCCACCGTGCACCTGTTCGAAAAGTGGGGGCTGCCGATCTGGAAGGACGAGAAGGGCGCCTACGTGCACGAGGGCCGCTGGCAGCTCATGATCAACGGCGAGTCGTACAAGGTGATCGTGGCGGAGGCCGCCAAGAACGCGATCGGCAAGGAGAATATCTACGAGCGCGTCTTCATCGTCGGTCCGATCATGGACGGCGAGCGCTGCACCGGCGCCTACGGCTTCTCGGTCCGCGAGAACACGTTCTACGTGTTCAAGGCGAAGGCCGTGGTGACCGCGATGGGCGGCGCCGTGCACGTGTTCAAGCCGAGGTCCTCCGGCGAGGGCCAGGGCCGCGCGTGGTATCCGCCGTGGAACGCAGGTGCATCGACGTTCTTCACCCTCAAGGCCGGTGCCGAGATGACCTGCCAGGAGGTCCGCTTCATCCCCGTCCGGTTCAAGGACGCGTACGGGCCGGTCGGCGCCTGGTTCCTGCTGTTCAAGTCCCGCGCGACCAACGCGCTGGGTGAGAACTACATGGAAACGCGCAAGCCCGAACTCGAGAACTGGCTGCCGTACGGGCACGTCAAGCCGGTCCCGGCCAACCTGCGGAACTACCTGATGCTGCTGGACGTGATGGCGGGCAAGGGCCCGATCCTCATGCGCACCGAGGAAGCGATCCAGAAGATCGCAGCGGGCTCCGGCGACGACAAGGCCGCGAAGAAGAAGCTGAAGGAACTCGAGTCCGAGGCGTGGGAAGACTTCCTCGACATGACGATCTCGCAGGCGATCCTGTGGGCCGCCACCAACACGTCCCCCGAGGAGAAGCCCTCCGAGATCGCCGCCGCCGAGCCGTACTTCATCGGCTCCCACTCCGGCGCTTCCGGCGCCTGGGTGTCCGGTCCGGAGGACCTGGCGCCCGCCGAGTACTTCTGGGGCTATGAGAACATGTCCACTGTGCGCGGCCTCTTCTGCGCCGGCGACGCCTCCGGCGCCTCGTCGCACAAGTTCTCCTCCGGCTCTCACGCCGAGGGCAGGATCGCCGCCAAGTCCGCGATCCGCTACATCGTCAACGAGAAGCCCAAGGCCGCCGCGCTCGACGCCGCCAGGATCGAGGCCCTCAAGGCGGAGACCTATCGGCCGTTCGAGACGTTCCAACAGTTCAAGGGCGCGACAACCCAGCCCGATGTGAACCCCAACTTCATCCGGCCGAAGATGTTCCAGATGCGTCTGCAGAAGCTCATGGACGAGTACGCGGGCGGGGTCACGACGCAGTTCACGACCTCCGAGACACTGCTCAAGCGGGGCCTCGAGCTGCTCGCATTCCTCAAGGAAGACGCCGCCAAGCTCGGCGCCACCGACCTCCACGAGCTGATGCGTTGCTGGGAGAACGTCCACCGCATGTACCAGGCCGAGGCTCACGTCCGGTCGATCATGTTCCGCGAGGAGACGCGCTGGCCCGGCTACTACTTCCGCTCCGACAAGCCCAAGATGGACGAGGCGAATTGGCACTGCTTCGTCAACTGCAAGCTCAACCCCACGACCAACGAGTGGGAGATGACCAAGAAGCCGATCGTTCACGTCTTCGCGAAGCCCGGCGAGCATGAACTGCTGGGCGGTTGAGGTACGATTCCGAGCGACCCCGGGCGCCGTACGGCGCCCGGGGTCTCCTCACGCCCCGAGGTGATCGTGGTCCCGAAGACATCCCCGTCCTGCCCGCACTGCGGCGAGCCGCTCGCCCCTTTCAAGCTGCCGGACGACGGCGGGTGGGACGGCACGTTCCAGCTCGCCTGCTTCAACGACGAGTGCCCGTACTTCGCCCGGGGCTGGGCATGGATGGAAGAGCACTACGGGGTGAGGTCGTCCTATCGGTACCGGCTCAACCCGGTCAGCGGGCAGGCCTCTCCGATTCCGGTCTGGTCGCGAAACGCGCTGCGTGACCGCATGATCGAGGGTGACGTCGCCGTCGACAAGGTTGGCGGCAGCGACGTGATCCCCGGTCAGGACGGGGAGAAGGGAAGTCACCCATGACCGCAGAGGTCTCGGCAGTACCGGAGGTGTTGCGTCACCAGAGGCAGCTCGCCGGCCGCGAGGAGTTCTGCTTTGCGTGTCATCCCGGCGTCCCCTGCTTCAACCGCTGTTGCGCGGACGTCAACATCCTCCTCACCCCGGTCGACGTGCTGCGGTTGGCCCGTCGCCTGGACCTCACCTCCGGGGAGTTCCTAGACCGCTACACCCTCGCGCCGATCACCAAGGACCTGCACCTCCCGGTGTTGATGCTTCGCATGGAGGAAGGGGCCGAGAAGCGGTGCCCGTTCGTCGGCGCCGCCGGCTGCACGGTCTACGAGGACCGCCCGTGGGCGTGCCGCATGTACCCGGTGGCGATGGCGGTCCCGCCGGCGCGGGCGGGGGTGGAACCGAAACCCCTCTACTTCCTGTTCGAGGACGACTTCTGCCTCGGCCGCGAGGGGGGGCGCAACTGGACGGTGGAAGGCTGGCGGGCCGACCAGCGCGTCGAAGAGCAAGAGGAGATGGAAGCGGACTTCCGGGAGCTGGTTTCCCACCCCTGGTTCATCGGCGGCCGGCAGCTCGATCCCAAGCGGATGGAGCTCTTCTTCACGGGGTGCTACGACATCGACACCTTCCGCCGCTTCGTGTTCGACTCGAGCTTCCTGCAGCGCTTCGAGCTCGAGGCCGCGGCGGTGGAGGAGATCCGCCGCGATGACCGGGCTTTGTTGCGGTTCGCCTTCCGCTGGCTCCGTTTTGCCCTCTTCGGCGAGCCCACCATGACGATCCGGAAAGCGAGCGAGCCATGACTGGACAGCAACCCCGACCCCTCGTGGTCGTGGGCGCCGGCATCGCGGGCATCACCGCCGCCCTCGAGGCCGCCGAAGCCGGCCGCGAGGTCGTGTTGGTGGAACGCGACGCCAGCGTCGGCGGGCGCGTGCTGCGCAACCACCACTACTTCCCCAAGCTCTGCCCGCCCTCGTGCGGGATGGAGATCAACACCGGGCGGCTGGAGCGCAACCCGCGCGTCCGCGTCGTCACGCGCGCCCGCGTCACCGGCTGCCGGGAGAGCGACGGCGGCTACGAGGTCACCATCGCGCACGCCCCGGCCTGGGTGAACGAGCGCTGCACCGCGTGCGGTGCCTGCAGCAGCGTCTGCCCGGCCAAGGTCAAGGACGCGTTCAACCTCGAGATGGCCGAGGTCCCGGCGGTCCGCCTTCCCCACCCGAACGCGTGGCCGAAGCGGTTCGTCCTCGACCGGCAGGCGTGCCCCGAGGGTTGCCACGCGTGCAAGGACGTCTGCACGTACGGCGCCATCGATCTCGACGCCGAGGAGCGCACCGAAACCGTGCACGCAGGGGCCGTGGTCGTCGCGACCGGATGGGATCCGTACCCCCTCGAGCGGCTGCCGGAGCTCGGCGGCGGGCTGTCGCCGGACGTCATCGCGAACGTCCACATGGAGCGCATGGCCGCGCCGGCGGGACCGACCGGCGGCAAGATCCTCCGCCCCTCCGACCAGCAGCCGCCCAAGCGGGTGGCGTTCGTGCAGTGCGCGGGCTCCCGCGACGTCAACCACCTCGCCTACTGCTCGGCCGTCTGCTGCCTGGCCTCGCTCAAGCAGGCGATCTACGTCAAGGAGCAGCTCCCCGACGCCCTCGTGACGATTTACTACATCGACCGGCGCACCCCGGGACGCAACGAAGAGATGCTGACCCGGGTGGCGGCGATGGAGGGCGTGCGCCTGGTCAAGGGCAAGGTCGCGAAGGTCGAGCCCCGGGACGGGGTCCTTGCGCTGCGGGTGGAGGACGTCGAGGGCGGCCGCATCGTCCACGCCGAGGCCGACCTGGTCGTCCTGGCCACCGGCATGGTCCCGAGCCTCGGCGCGGGCGCGGGCCTGTTCGGCCTGGCCAGCGACGACGACGGCTTCGGCGTCGAGAAGCCGGGGGTCGCGGTCGCGGGTGTCGTGCACCGGCCCGAGGACGTCGCGGCCAGCGTGCGCGACGCCACCGGCGCCGCGGCGCGGGCGTGCGTCGCTGCGGGAAGGAGGGCCTAGATGGAACGGCTTGGTGTCTTCCTGTGCACCGGTTGCGGCATCGGCGATGCCCTCAAGGCGGAAGGCCTGACGGCACTTGCCGAGGAACTGGGCGCCGCCACCTGTCAGACGAGCCCGTGCCTGTGCGCCCCCGAAACGGTGGCCGACATCCGCGCCGCCCTGGAATCCGGCACGATCGGCGGGGCGCTGCTCGCCGCCTGCTCCGCCCGGGCCAAGACGGAGGCGTTCGCCTTCGACCCGGCCCGCCACGCAGTCGGGCGGGTCAGCCTGCGCGAACAGGTCGTGTGGTCGCACCCGGCCGGCAACGAGGACACGCAGATGCTCGCCGAGGACCTCGTGCGCATGGGCTACGCGCGCTTGTCCAAGATCGGCCTGGCGAAACCGTTGGCGGAGACGATCGAACGGACCGTGCTGGTGGTCGGCGGGGGCCTCGCCGGCCTGACCGCGGCCCGGACCGCCGCCGACCTCGGGCACCCGGTGGTCGTGGTCGAGAAGGCCGCGGCCCTGGGCGGCTCGCTGGCTGCGGTCGAGGGGCTGGTGCCCGACCGGCCGCCGTACGACTCGCTCCATGACAACCACCTTCCGCGGCTCATCGCCGAGCTCACGTCCAACGCCGGGGTGCGGGTCTTCGTTTCCTCGACGGTCAAGGCGATCACGGGACAACCGGGCCAGTTCCACGTCGAACTTGTCACGCCCGCCGGTGAGGTTACGCTCGCCGCCGGCGCCATCGTCCAGGCGACCGGGTCGCGCCCGTACGACGCGAGCAAGCTCGACCGGCTCGGGTACAGCTCCTCGCCCAACGTGATCACCGCGCCCGAGCTCGACGCCATGCTCGCCGGCGGCGGGCTCAAGCGCCCCTCGGACGGCGCCGTGCCGCAGCGCGTCGTGTTCATCCAGTGCGCCGGTTCCCGCGATCCCGAGCACCTGCCCTACTGCTCCGCCGACTGTTGCACGGCGACGTTGCGGCAGGTCGCGACCATCCACCGCGCCCACCCCGACGTCGAGACCGCCGTCGTCTACCGCGACATGCGGACGCCGGGGCAGCTCGAGCGGTTCTACCTGGCCGTCCAGCAGCAACCCGGCTCGCTCTTCACCCGTGGCGAGGTGGCCGGGGTGAGCGGCAACGGCCATCTGAAGGTGGCGTTGCGCGACACGTTGCTGGGCGAAGGCACCGTCCTTGACGCCGATCTCGTCGTACTGGCCGTCGGTCTGGTCCCGAACTCCGCGGACGGCGAGGCGATCCGCATCCATACCGACGCCGTCAAGCGCTCGCAAACCGGCGAGAGCGAGGTCCAGCGCGAGGAGGCCGGCAAGGTTGCGGCCCAGTACGCCGGCTATCAGGGCACCGAGATCCTCAACCTCGATTACCGCCAGGGGCCGGACCTTCCGACGCTGCGCTACGGCTTCCCCGACTCCCACTTCATCTGCTTCCCCTATGAGACGAGACGGACCGGGATCTACGCCGCCGGCACCGTTCACGCCCCGATGGACGCCGGCCAAGCGGAGGAGGATGGCGCCGGTGCGGCGATGAAGGCGGTGCAGTGCATCGTCGCCGCGGCCCGCGGTGAGGCCGTCCACCCGCGCGCCGGCGACATCGGCATCCCCGACTTCTTCCTGCAACGCTGCACGCAGTGCAAGCGCTGCACCGAGGAGTGCCCGTTCGGCACCCTCAACGAGGACGCAAAGGGCACGCCGCAGCTCAACGCGCTGCGCTGCCGGCGGTGCGGGATCTGCATGGGCGCCTGCCCGGAGCGGATCATCTCCTTCCCCGATTACTCGGTCGACGCCGTGGCCAGCATGATCAAGGCGATGAGCGTCCCGGAGGAGTCCGACGAGAAGCCCAGGATCCTCGCCTTGCTGTGCGAGAACGACGCCCTGCCGGCCCTCGACGTCGCGGCGACCCGGCGGATGAGCTGGAACCCCTGGGTCCGCGTCATCCCGATCCGCTGCCTCGGCTCGACCAATATCGTGTGGATCGCCGACTCGCTGTCGCGCGGCATCGACGGCGTCATCCTGATCGGTTGCAAGTCCGGCGACGACTACCAGTGCCACTACGTTCGCGGCTCTCAGCTCGCCCAGACCCGGCTCGGCAACGTCCAGGAGACGCTCCAGCGGCTCGCGCTCGAGCCCGAGAGGATCCGGGTGGTCGAGCTGGCGCACGACGAGTTCGCCCGCATCCCGGAGGTCCTCGACGAGTTCGCCGCCACGATCGAGGAACTCGGTCCCAACCCGATGAAGGGTTTCTGAGGGAGGCTGGACGATGGCCGCAATTCCGACCCTGCTGCCGTCCCACGATTTCCGCGAGGCGCTGCGCCGCCGTGGTGGCGAGGCCGCGAGCCGCTGCTACCAGTGTGCGACGTGCTCCGGGGTGTGCGAGCTCGCGCCGGACGAGGCGCCGTTCCCGCGCCGGCTCATGCTGTGGGCCCAGTGGGGCCTGGCGGACCGCCTCGCTGCCGACCCCGCGGTCTGGCTGTGTCACCAGTGCAACGACTGTACCGTGCACTGCCCGCGCGACGCCAAGCCCGGCGACGTGGTGCAGGTGATCCGCGCCCTGGTCATCGAGAAGTTGGCGTTCCCTGGCTTCCTCGGCCGACTGGTCGGCGCCGCCCGCTCGAGCTGGCCGCTGCTCGTCGGCCTCCCGATTGCGTTCTGGGTCGTGCTCCTCGCCGCCACCGGTCACCTCGCGGTCCCGGCGGGGTTGCCGCAGAACTGGGCGTTCGAACAGCTCGTGCCCCATCTCCTGATCTACTCGGTGTTCTTCCCCGCCGCGGGGTGGGCGATGCTTGCCGCATGGGTGAGCGGCCGCCGTTTCTGGGGACTCCTGACCGCGAACTCGCCGGGGAAGGGGTCGTTCCTCGCCGGCCTCGCGCCGGCACTGGGCGAGGTCGCGACCCACAAGCGCTTCGGCACCTGCGGGGCGGCCAAGCCGCGTGAGTTCGGCCACCTCACGCTGATGTGGGGGTTCGTCGGCGCCGCTGTCACCTCCGGCCTGTTGATCGTGGGCATCTACATCCAGCACCTGGCCATGCCGCTCGCCCTCACCCACCCGTACAAGATCCTCGGCAACCTATCCGCGGTGCTCCTGGTGATCGGGGCCGGCGTGCTGGTCGCGAACCGGCTCGGCGGCGGTGTCAAGGCCGGGGCATCGACGGCGTTCGACACCTACTTCCTCACGGTGGTAGTCCTGGTCATCACCACCGGAGTCCTCAGCGAGGTCGCACGCCTTTCTCTCACGGCGGAGTTCGCGCTCGCGGTCTACATCGCTCACCTCGGGCTCGTGCTCTGTCTCTTCTTGACCTTTCCCTACTCCAAGTTCGCGCACCTCCTGTACCGCTCCCTCGCCATGGTCCACGAACGCGGCAGCCAAGCCCAGGCGCCGAGCGCCTGAAGTCATCCATGGCACCGGAATCAACTTCTGGGAGTCAGCAGGCACCGGCGGGGGCCGGCGCACGGCGGCCCTGGCATCCGAACCGGTCGGCCGCCTCGACCTCGTCGTCGGACCACCGCACGTCCACGGTCTTCTACAGGCAAACAACGTTTTAGGAACGAAAGGAGAAGAGCGCCATGTCGAAACTCGTCCCGCCCCACGGAAGTCCGCACCTCAAGCCGTTGCTCCTCGACGGCAAGGAGCTCGCCGACGAGCTGGGGAAGGCGGCGCACCTGAAGAAGGTGCCCATCACCAGCCGCGAGAGCGGCGATCTCATCATGCTGGGCATCGGCGGCTTCACACCTCTCGACGGTTTCATGGGCCGCGACGACTGGAAGGGCTGCTGCGACGAGTACAAACTCCCCTCCAAGAAAGGCCTCTTCTGGCCGATCCCGATCACGCTCTCGGCCGCCAAACCACTCGCGGACTCGATCGCCAAGGGCGAGGAAGTGGCGCTCGTGGAGGCCGAGACCGGCCAGCTCATGGGGACCATGAAGGTCGCCGAGAAGTACACGATCGACAAGGAGCACGAGTGCAAGCAGGTTTTCAAGACCGCGGACCCCGCCCACCCCGGCGTCAAGATGGTGATGGACCAGGCCGAGGTGAACCTGGCCGGCCCGGTCAAGGTGCTCTCCGAGTCGTACTTCCCGACGCAGTTCAAGGGCCTGTACCAGAGGCCCGCTGAGGCGCGCAAGGCGTTCGAGGAGCGGGGTTGGACGACCGTGGCCGCGCTCCAGCTCCGCAACCCGATGCACAACTCCCACGCGTACCTGGCTTGGATCGCCATCGAGGTCTGCGACGGGCTCTACATCCACCAGCTCGTCGGCAAGCTGAAGCCCGGCGACATCCCGGCCGACGTCCGCGTCAAGGCGATCGACGCCCTGATCAACAAGTACTTCCGCAAGGAGCGCTGCATCCAGGCCGGCTACCCGCTCGACATGCGCTACGCGGGTCCGCGTGAGGCGCTCCTCCACGCCGTGTTCCGCCAGAACTACGGCTGCTCGCACCTGATCGTCGGCCGTGACCATGCCGGCGTCGGCGACTACTACGGGCCGTTCGACGCCCAGACGATCTTCCATGAGATCCCGGCGGATGCGCTGGCGCTCAAGCCGCTGCCCCTCGACTGGACGTTCTACTGCTTCGAGTGCGGCACGATGGCCTCGATGAAGACCTGCCCGCACGAGAGCAAGGCGGTCATCGACGAGAACGGCAAGTACAAGGGCGGCGCCCGGCTGCTGCTTTCCGGCACGCTGTTGCGCAAGCTGATGAGCGAGGGCAAGCCGGTGCCGCCCGAGTTCTCCAAGCCGGAGGTCATCGCGATCCTCAAGGAGTACTACGACACCCTCGAGCATAAGGTGGAGATCAAGCTGCACGGCCACGCCACCGGCGCGGCCAAGGTGTAGGCACAGCGGCGGAAACGCGGGAGCGGGCCGGGACCGCGGAGGCCTCGGCCCGCTCGCCCCAGGTACGAATCGTTCGAAGGCCGGACCGCAACCCAGGCGGGCCCGGCCGATCCGAACCGGCGCGGCACTCCGAAGGAGTGGAGGGGACAGGCCCGGCGATGCGGCGGATCTCGGACGCCATCAAGGAGGGGGCGGAGGCGTTCCTGCGCCGGCAGAACCGGACGATCCTGCTGCTGGCGGTGGTGTTTGCGGCGGTGTTGTTTCTGGGGTACGGCGTGATCCGCAGCCATCGGGAGTTCGACCCGGTGGGGAGCTCGCTGCAGCTGGCTTCGTGGATCACCCTCTCGTTCGTGCTGGGTGCGGTGTGCTCGGTGTTCGCCGGGTACGTGGGGATGTGGGTGTCGATCCGGAGCAACATCCGCACGGCGACGGCGGCGCTGTCGAGCCTCAACGACGCGTTGCGCATCGCGTTGCGCGGCGGGGCCGTGTCGGGCCTGTTCGTCGTGGCGATGAGCCTGCTCGGTGTCGGCGGCCTGTTTGCCGTCGTCAACGCGTTCGGCAACGTCGAGCCGACCAAGATCCCGCTGCTCATCGTCGGGTACGGGTTTGGCGCGTCGTTCGTCGCCCTGTTCGCGCAGCTCGGGGGCGGCATCTACACCAAGGCGGCGGACGTCGGCGCCGACCTGGTGGGCAAGGTCGAGGCGGGCATCCCGGAGGACGACCCTCGCAACCCGGCCGTCATCGCGGACCTGGTGGGGGACAACGTCGGCGACTGCGCGGGGCGCGGCGCGGACCTGTTCGAGTCGACCGCTGCTGAGAACATCGGCGCCATGATCCTGGGCGCGTCGCTGGCGGCGGCGGCGGAGAAGGCGAACCTGGGTTTCTCGGCGGGGATCATCGGCGTCATGATGTTCCCGCTGATCGCGCGGGCGTTCGGCATCATCGCCTCGATCGTCGGCATCATGATGGTCCACATGGACAAGGAGGAGAAGCTCGACCCGATGCAGGCGCTCAACCGGGGGTACTACTTCGCGGTCGTGCTGGCGATGGCGGCGTTCGGCGGGGCGACGTACTGGCTGCTCAACTCGCCGAAGGCGCCGGACGCGTGGTGGCACTTCTTCCTGTGCGGCATCGTCGGCGTGCTCACCTCGGTGGCGTTCGTCTACATCACGCAGTACTACACGGAGTACAAGTACCGGCCGGTGCAATCGATCGCCGAGGCGTCGAAGACGGGACCGGCGACCAACATCATCGCGGGCGTCGGCGTGGGTCTGGAGTGCGTGTGGATGCCGGCGCTGGTCATGGGCGCGGCGCTTTTGATCTCGTACTTCCTGGGCAAGTCGGCGTTTCCGGCCGCCTCGGGCATGAACGGCGGCCTGTTCGGCACCGCGGTGGCGACCATGGGCATGCTGGCGACGGCGGCGTACATCCTGGCGATGGACACCTTCGGGCCGATCACGGACAACGCGGGCGGCATCGTCGAGATGTCGGAGCAGCCGGAAGAGGTGCGGCGCAAGACCGACCGGCTGGACGCGGTGGGCAACACCACCAAGGCGCTGACCAAGGGGTACGCGGTGGGGTCGGCGGCGCTGGCGGCGTTCCTGCTGTTCCAGGCGTACATGGACGAGGTGGCGCAGTACGCGGGGCACCCGATGCACACGGTCAACCTCGCCAACCCGGTCGTGTTCGTCGGCGGGCTGCTGGGCGCGGCGCTGGTGTTCTTGTTCTCGTCGATGGCGATCCGGGCGGTGGGCAAGGCGGCGCAGGCGATCATCGAGGAAGTCCGGAGGCAGTACGCCAAGCTGCCGCGCATCAACGACATCATCCAGTTCCCGGCGGACTTCAAGCCGGACTACGGGACGTGCGTGGACATCGTCACGCGCTCGGCGCTGCGTAAGATGGTGGCGCCCGGCTTGCTCGTCGTCCTCACCCCGATCGTGGTCGGTGTGACCTTCAAGGTCTTCATCACGCCGAAGGACACGCTGATCGCGGCCGAGGCCGTGGCCGGTCTGCTGATGGTCGGCACGATCGTCGGCATCCTGATGGCGCTGTTCCTCAACAACGGCGGCGGGGCGTGGGACAACGCGAAGAAGTACATCGAGAGCGGGGCGCACGGCGGCAAGTACCTGGATCAAGCTGCTGTCCACGATCACCCTGGTGCTCGCGCCGCTGTTCATCTGACGACGGTTCGAGCCGACTACAACGACCCCGCCGGTCTCCGGCGGGGTCTTCGTTTGGCGGGTCAAGCCGCCGGAGCGGGTGGGCCAGTCAGAACGCCCTGGGCGAATCGCTCGAGCCCACGCCGGCCTCGGTGCCGCGCTCGGCCTGGCGCCGCTTGTCGCGGAAGTGCGCGAGCACCATGTAGACGCCGGCGAGCACGAGCAGCACGGGCCACCAGTCTTCCAGGAACGTGAAGTCCACGGGGTAGAACTGGTTGTAGAGGAGGAAGAGGCCGGCCAGAAGGAGAAAGACGCCGAACCCGAGGCGGTTTCCCCGAGCGGGGGTCGCGCCGGAGGCGGCTGGGGAGATCGGCTCCGCGACGAGCCCGAGGTTGAGCGCCTGCGCCTGGCGGTAGGCGTCGACGAACGCGAACAGAACGACGCCCGCGACGAGGATACCGAGGCTGGAGTGCTCGCTCAGCCAGATCGCCGCCACGAACGAGATGAAGACGGCGAACGCGCGCTGGTACAGCCCGAGGTAGAGGTGGCCGAGGCCGGGGAAGCACGAGAGCACGACGGCGAGGCCGGGGGAGCGGCGGATCGTGACCGGGGCCGCCGTGGGCGCGGCCGGCGGCAGCGGCGGCGGCAACCCGGGAGAGCTTGGAGCTGCGCTCGCCTGTGCCTGTTGGTAGGTTTCCTGTTCGTTCATGACCGTCCTCCCTTTCCATCCTCTACAACGTGGCCACCGGCCTTGGGGTTCGCAGGCGCTCCGCCGACGAGGGAGCGCGCGGAGTTCCAGATCGACATGGCGTGGTCGCGCGCCCAGCCCTCGGCGGCGGCGATCGAACCCCTGATCCGCTCGGAGTAGCTCGAGACCCGGTTCTCCACCGCGGCGCGTGCGTACACCGCCGCCCGGTCCATGCCCTCGCTGGACGCGCGGGCGACCTGGGCCGGGTTGGAGACGAGAAACACCGTGAGCGCCGCCAGCAGGTACGCGGCGGCGGTCGCGAGGCGCAGGTCGAAGAACCGTGCCTGTTGCCGGCGCAGCTCGATGCGCTGGCGCGGCGGCAACGCGAGCGCCGCCCGCAGCCGGCGGCCGGCTCGGGTCACGGAGCCAACCTCCCGCAGGGTGGCGAACGCCTCCCACGCCGCCCTGCAGGCGGGGCAGGCGCGCATGTGTTCCATGAGAAGACCGCGGTCGGACTCGGCGACCTCGCCGTCGAGCGCGGCGGCGAGCGCATCGAGC
>NCBR01000043.1 GCA_002279285.1 Acidobacteria bacterium 37-71-11 | reverse complement strand
CCCGATCCCCACGGCCGAACTCGCCCTGAGCCAGCGCGGCGAGCTTGCCCGGCGCGTGCGCGACGAGGTCGAGCGGCTTTACGCCGGCGCGTGAGCGTGCGCCGGCGCCGGGCGGCGCACGGGAGCTGGCGCCGGTCCGATGCGGTTATGGTGTGGAACGGAGGCGAGCGATGACCAGGCAAGAACGTGTGCAGTTGATCCGGCAGTACGCGGCGGGCGGCGACGAGGTGCTGCAGGCGCTCGAGGCGTTCCCTGCGGGCAAGCTCACGGCGCGGCCGTTCCGCGGCAAGTGGACTGCCGCCGAGATCGTCCACCACCTCGCGGATAGCGAGATGACGGCGGCGATCCGGCTGCGCCGCCTGGTCGCGGAGGAACGGCCGTTGATTCACGGCTACGACCAGGAGGCGTTCGCCGCGCGGCTGCGCTACAACGAGCGGGACATCGAGCCCGCGCTCGAGGCGTTCCTCGCCGCGCGCGCAACCACCGTGCAGGTCCTGGAGAGGATGACGGCCCAGGAGTGGGCGCGCCAGGGGTGGCACACCGAGGGCGGCCCGTTCGGCCCGGAGCGCTGGCTCGCGATCTACGCGGCGCACGCCCACAATCATGCCGCGCAGATCGCGCGGCTGCGCGCCGCGCTGAAGGCAAAAGCCGGCGCGAAGCGGACGTCCAGATCCAAGCGGTGACGCTCTGGCGGAGCTCTACCACCGGCGCTTCGGCCGCCGGGGCCGGGCGCCGGCGGTCACGAACGACTGCGCGCCCTTGGGTTTCGACCTTGGCTCAGGCGCGATTGCACGCGCCCCGAGTTCGGCCATCACCGCGACGGCTGTTCCTCGCGCTGGGTTTCGCGAAGAGGGCGGCCTGCCGGCGGGGTAGCGGCTCGGCGACCCACCCGCGGACGTGGTCCTCGGCATGAGTGACCTCCCACGCCGTTCCGCCGTGCTCGAAGCGCATGCCCAGGTACGGCGTACGCCTCAGGTGGATCACGGCCACCATGGCCGCGTCGCCGTGGTCGAGGATGATCGGAACGGTCATCCCTGCACTCGCGGCGCTATCACTCTGCATTCTCCGCATTTCCGGCCCTGCCGGCGCCATGGCACCCCCCTTTCCGGCCGTGGTCTTGGAGCTCACCGAATTTCCAGCCGTCACCTGGTTAGACGTAGCTGGCGACCATTTTGTTCATGCCAGCGCGCGCCGGGGCGAACCTTGCGTGCGCTCCGTCACAACGACACCCGGCGCCGACCCGACGACATCGGAGGCGTTCCGACGCCGGAAGCAGGATGGCACCACGACCGGACGTCGGGCGTCGACTCGGCGCCCTAGCCCCGGCTCTGGAGCAGGAGCCCCGGGGCGCGCTGCGCCCGCGTCAGCGGGAGACCCCAAGCAGGTGGAGCATGAACGCGTCCTTGAGGGCGGTCAGCTTGTAGCGCTCCAGCCGGCCGGAGGCGCCGCTGTGGCCGGCCGCCATATTGGTGACCAGCAGGAGCGGGTTGCCGTCGGTCTTCATCGCCCTCAGCTTCGCCACCCACTTCGCGGGGTTCCAGACCATGACCTGCGTGTCGTTGAACGCGCCGGTCACCAGCAGCGCCGGGTACGCCTGCGCCTTCACGTTGTCGTACGGCGAGTACGACAGCATGTAGTCGTACTCGGCCTTGCGGTTCGGATTCCCCCACTCCTCGTACTCGACGGTGACGAGCGGCAGCGAGGGATCGAGGCTGTCGCTCACGACGTCGGTCCACGGAACCTCGGCGATGATCCCCTTGAAGAGATCCGGGCGCCAGTTGGCCACGACGGCCATCAGCATGCCGCCGGCCGAGAGGCCGTTCGCGAAGAGGTAGGCTGGGCTCGTGTACTTCTGCGCGACGAGGTATTCGGCGCAGGCGATGAAGTCGGAGTAGGTGTTCCTCTTGTGAAGCAGCTTCCCGTCGTCGTACCAGGCGCGCCCGAGGTCCGAGCCGCCCCGCACGTGGGCGATCGCGACGACGAAGCCGCGGTCGAGGAGGGAAAGGCGTTCGGGGGCGAAATCGGGCCGGACCACCCGGCTGTTGCCGTAGGCGCCGTAGGCGCACAGCAGGAGCGGGTTCGTGCCGTCGCGGCGGAGGTCGCGGCGCATCACCAGGCTGATCGGGACGAGCTTGCCGTCCGGGGCGGGCGCCTCGAGGCGGCGGACGACGTAGCGCGACGGTTCGAATCCACCGAGGACTTCGTCGCGCTTGAGCACCTTCTTGGTGCCCGACGCGAGGTCCACGTCGTAGAGGGTGGTCGGCACGACCGGCGAGGAGTAGCGGACGCGGAACGCGCGGCTCGCGTACTCCGGCGTGCTTTCGAGCACGGCGTCGTACGCGGCGTCGGGGAACTCCACGACGTGCCCCCGGCCACCGGCGAGGGGCAGGATTCGCATCCGCGCCAGCCCCTTGACGCGTTCCTGCAGGACGGCGAAGCCCTTGAAGACGTCGAACTCCTCGAGGAGGACTCCCGGCTCGGGCGGCACGAGGGGCTTCCAGTCGCGCACGCCCGTCTTTCCGGGTTCCGCCCGCATCATCCTGAAATCGGGGGCGCCGAGGTTGGTGCGGATGTAGAACGTCCCCCCGCCGTGCTGGACCCAGTAGCGCAGGCCCGGGGTCCTCGCCTGGAAGATCGCGAGCTTCGCGTTGGGGTCGGCAAGGTCCAGGATCCGGTACTCCGAGGTGGTCTCGCTCGAGGTCTCGACGAGTGCATAGGCACGCGACTTCGAGAGGGAGAGCGCAACCTCGAACATCGGGTCGTCCTCCTGGAAGAGGACCGCGTCGTTCTCGACCGGCCGGCCGATGATGTGCCGCACGACGCGATAGGTGCGAACGGAGGCGTCCGGCGTCGTGTAGAGGATGCTCCGGCTGTCGGCCGCCCACACCACCTCCCCGGACGTGCCGGGGAGGACGTCGGCGAGCAGGTGGCCGGTGACGAGGTCCTTGAAGCGGATCGCGTGCCGGCGGTCGCCGGAGGTGTCGGCGGCGAATGCCAGCAGCCCGTTGTCGGGGCTGACGACCGGCTGGCCCGTCTTGTAGATCGCGTGTCCCGCTGCGAGCGCGTTGACGTCGAGCATCACCTCGTCGGCCGCGCCGGCGGCGGCCCTCCGGCGGCAGTACAGGGGGTACTCCTTCCCCTTCTCGAAGCGCGTGAAGTAGAGGTAGCCGTTCTCCTCGAAGGGCAGCGTGCGCTCGTCGGGCGCGAGGCGGCCCGAGATCTCCGCGAAGATCTTCGCCTGCAGCGCCTCGGTCGGCTTCATGAACGCGGCAGCGTACGCGTTCTCGGCCTCGAGGTAGGCCTTGAGCCGGGGGTCGCTCTTATCCCGCATCCAGTCGTAGTCGTCGGTGCGCCGGCTGCCGTTGAATTCGAGGACCTTCGGCACCCGCACTGCGACCGGCGGAGTCGGACCCCCGCCGAGCTCGGGCCTTGCTTGCGCCCAAACGCGGGTGGGCACACCGGCGGCCAGCGCGCCCAGAATCGCGATGCCAGCCAGAGCGATGCTGTTGGCCTTCCTCTCGAGCATTCGTCTCTCCTCCGTTGCCGGGCGCACGCCACGACCCGCGACGTGCCGCCTGTCCCTACAGCTTCACCTCGGCGTACCAACCCTTGTCCACGATCGTGGTGCCGTATGGCTTCGACAGCGTTTGCAGCTCCTCGATGATCTTCGTGCACCTCGCGGCGCTCGCGAGGCGCGGCACGCCGTAGAGCGGCCCCTCGTCGTCGATCGTGAACGGGATCAGCTCGATCCGCTTGAGCTTCTCGTTGTTGACGGTCATCCGCAGCATGACGCCCTCGAAGATCTGGACCGGATCGCGCCGGTCCCACACCGACACGTTGGTCGGGCGCGCGACCTCGCCGTCGCGCTGGTGGATGAGGTCGACCGGGATCTTGTCGGGCGTCCGGTACTGGTAGATGAAGTTGGAGAGGCTGTAGAAGATCGGCTTCCCCTTGTAGATCTCGATGCCGCGCAGGACGTGCGGCCCGCTACCCAGGACCATGTCGGCGCCGGCATCGATCGCCCGGTGGAACATGATCTCGTCGTTGGCCGGCGTGTGGTCCTGGATGCCGTACGCGCGGTGGTGGCTGACGTCGTGGTTGTGGAGGGCGACCATGAGGATGTCGCTGTGGCGCTTGCCCAGGACGACGTCGTCCTCCATCGCCTCGATGTCGGCCTCGACGGGCCCCTCGACCGGCTCGACCTTGCCGTTCCGGACGATCAGGATCGCGGCCGGATTGATCGTGGCGAGGCACGGCCCGCCGGGGTCCGTGCAGCGGTACTTGGAGGTCCAGTAGCGCATGTACGAGAGCAGGCCGAAACTCGTCTTCTGGCTCTGCACGCCCATCGTGCCGGGCTCGTGCGCTGCGGCCAGCGTGAGCCCGGCGCCGGCGTGGGTGATCTGGGCGTGGTCGAGGGCCCTCAGACAATCCCTCAAGCCCTCGGGCCCGAAGTCGAGGGCGTGGTTGTTCGCCAAGCTCACCAGGTTGATGCCGATCGCCGCGACCTCCCAGACGAACTCGGGGTCCGCCCGGAAGTTGTAGAACGGCCGCTGCAGCTCCGGGTGGGCGTTCAGCGAGAACTCGAGGTTGCCGTACGCGATGTCCGCCTCCTGCATGATCCGGAAGAGCTGCCGGTGGTCCGGTTCGGGGAGGTTCGAGATCTGCTGGTTGAAGATCATGTCCCCGACCCCGGTGATGACGATGTCCCCCGGCTCCTCGCGGAGTAGCTTCGTGACCCGCTCCTCCCAGTTCACGCTCTCCGGTGGCTGTGGCGGGTGGATCCGCCGGTTGTACACCGAGTTGCTCTGGTCGAACGTGAGCTTGGGCGGCGCCTGAGCCTGGCCGAGAGCGATCCCGGCCCACAACGGCAGCGCGGCCGCGACCACGACCAACGCCCGGAGGCAATGCAGACGGCTACGGTTTGTGGCGCGCATGTGAGGTTCCTCCAGCTTTGAAGAGTGGGGCGGCCTCGCGGCCGCCCCTTGCGCAAGATGGAAGCGAGTGCGTCAGAAATCCAGTCGCACGCCCAAACGGACCTGGCGTGGGTTCTCGATCGTGTACGGGGTCCCGTAGCTGCTCAGCTTCGACCAGGTATTCGAGTTCGCGTTGTAGCTTCCGTAGCGGTTGTAGGTGTCGACCATGGTGTTGTTGTTCAGGACGTTGAACACCTCGCCGGAGACCGTCAGGCGGACGGCTTTGGCCAGCCTGGGGCTCCACGCCAGCCGGACGTTCAGGAGGTGGCGGGAGGGGAACTGGTTGGTGCCGCGCGGCACGAGGTCGATGTTCCTGCCGGAGGTCGAGTTGTAGTCGAGCCCGCGGGTCACGCGCACGTACGGCGTCCAGTACATGCCCGAGAGGTAGTTGTACTGGCCGCTGAACTGGAAGTTGAGCGGCAGGTCCACCGCGGCGTTGAGCTTGAAGTCCCACTCGTTGTACGACAGGTCGATCCGGCCGTCGGCGTTGGTGAGCCCGTTGCGGTCCTTGAACTCGCTGATGTACCCGTCGTTCGTGTACTGGTTCCCCTTGAGGTCGGTCCAGACGAGCGAGCTGGAGAGATACCAGCCGTTGGAGTGGCGCTTCTCGAAGCGCATGACGACGGACTGGTAGTTGCGGTAGGCGCCGTTGTCGGTGGTGAGGACGTAGTTCTGCGGGGAGTTGAGGACCCAGATCGGCAGCGTCCCGCCCGTCAACGGGTTGTTGGTGGCGGTCTTCAACGTGTAGTCCTCGTTCGTGTTGATCATCGCCATGATGTCGCGGAACCGGCGGTCGATCAGGTCGAGACCGAGCACCATGTCCTTGCCGATCTGTTGCTCGACGGTGATCAGCGCCTCGTCCACGTACTGCTGGGCGTACTTGCCCATCGTGGCGGCATCCGGGACCGACCACGTCTCGCACCCCGGCTCGCCGTTGGAGTCGAGGTCGTACTTGCCGGTGGCGGAATCCCAGTAGCAGTCGATGACGGGCGGCGCGATGTGCCCCGAGACCTCGCGGTCGTAGATGTACCCCATCATCTTCTGGTGGTAGCGGCCCCAGTGGACCTTGAGGGCGGTCTTGGAGTCCCCGAAGACGTCCCAAACGAACCCGATGCGCGGGTCCGCGAAGCTCACGCTGTAGACGTCGGTGTTGCCGGTGCCGCGCTGGAAGCCGCCCTTGTAGTTGCCGTACCGCACACCGTAGTTGAGGGTCCACCGGTTGAGCCGCATCGAGTCCTGCGCGTACAGGTCGATCGACGTGGTCTGCAGCCACTCGTGGTACTCGCCGTAGCCGGTCTCCCTGTACGCGTACTCGTTCAGGCCGCACTCGGGGTGCGCCATGTAGTACGCGAACTGGGCATCCCCCTCGCCGGGGCAGGCTGAGGAGTCGTCGTACAGGGTGGCGCCGCCGTTAGGCGTGGAGTTATAGGCCACGGACGCGCTTTCGTAGCTGCCGCCGAACTTGAACGTGTGCGAGTCGTTGGGGGTGAACAACCCGTCCTTGAACAGGCTCCACGACGCGTCGAGCGTGACCTGGTGGCGGTGCGAGAGCAGGGTGTTGTCGAGGTTCTGCCACGAGATCCCGGTGTTCTGGTCGTAGCGCTGCGAGACGTCGGTGCCGTTGTACGGCAGCTCGTCGAGCCGGCCGTCGAACCCGGTGAGCTTGACGGTGACGAAGTTCGAGGCGTTGAGCAGCGACTCCCAGCTCGAAGCGAAGGTGTAGTTCGGCGACTCCTCCCGGTACGAAGCCTCCGGCAGGACGCTGCCGCTGACCCCGCGGTGGTCCTGGACCAGGCCGTCGTGCTCGAGCATCAACTGGAGGCGGTTGTCCACACCGGCCTGCCAGGTGAGCTTGCCGAGGTAGCGTGGGACCTTGCGGTCGGACGAGATCGCCGCGCCCACGTTCGCGGTGTCCCGCTCCCAGTCCTCGCCGGAGACGAAGTACCAGAGCTTGTCCTTCACCACCGGGCCGCCGAGGCTGAGCGTGTAGTCGTGGAACTTGGACGGAGCCTGAGGCCCAAGGTCGGCCGGGGTGTTGTTGGCCACCCATGAGTCTGGCTGGTAGTAGGCCTCCAACGAGCCGTGGAACTGGTTGCCGCCAGACTTGGTGACGCCGTTGATCATGCCGCCGGTGTAGCCGCCGTACTCGGCGTTGGCGCCCAGGCCGCCGATCTGGATCTCCTGCATCCACGCGATACTCGGGAGCAACCAGTAGTCGCCGCCGGCCGGGTCGGCGATGTTGACGCCGTCGAGGGTGTAGGCGTTCTGCGTCGAGCTCGTGCCGCCGTACGCCATCATGGCGTCGCCGGTGGACGAGGTGGGGTCGATCGTCACGCCGGGGGCCGCGGCGAGCAGGGAGTAGTAGTCGCGCGGCAGCGGCTGGTTATTCAGGAACTGCGAGTCGAAGCTGGTGGAAACCGAGTTGCTTGCGACGCTGACCAGCGGGGCCACGCCGGTGACGGAGACCTCTTCGGCTACGCTCGCCTGCGGCAGCGTGATGTCGATTACCAGCGCCTTCGCCAGGTTGACGCGGATGTTCTTCGCGCTCTGCGTGGCGAAGCCTGAAAGACCGACCTCGAGCTGGTACAGCCCCGGGGGAAGCGACGGGAAGCGGTACACGCCGCGCTCGTCGCTGACGGTCGTCGCCGTGCCGGCGACGAGGACGTCGGAGGTCACGGTCGCCGTCGCACCGGGGAGCACGCCCCCGCTCGCGTCCTTGACCGTGCCCCGGATGCTGCCCGATGTGTCCGACTGGGCGGCAACGGGCACCGCCAGCGCGAGCAGCAGTAGTGTAAACAACGCTCCTTTGAGAACAGCACGCATCATTTCTCTCCTCCCTTGGGCGCCACGGTGGTTCCCCGCAGCACCTCGCTCCTTGACCGGAAGCCCGCAGGGGCTCGCCACTCCGGCCTGTCAACCGCCAGGCACGCGCCCCGCCGCAATGACGTCGCGTCGCGCCAATACGTGCTCATCCCTGCACCCTCATCGCGGCGACCAGCGACCCCCCCGCCGCTTCGATGTGACGACGCACCGCGCGTTCGGCGGCGTCCGGGTCGTGGGCGCGCAGCGCGTCGAGGATCGCCGTGTGCTCCTCGATGTCCGGCGCGTCGCGGTCCGGCACCGAATCCCTCGCCACCCGCGGCACGTTGCTCCACAGCATCGTGGGGAACGCCGCCCACAGTTGAGCGAGTGTCCGCACCAGGTACGACCTCCCGCTGGCGCCGAAGATCCCCGAGTGAAAGAGGCGGTTGAGCTCGCGGTACTCGACGATGTCGTCCGGGGTCTTGCACCGCACCATGCGCTCGTACAGCCGCGTCAGTTCCGCGATCTCCGTGTCCGTGATGGTCGCGGCGGCGTACCGGGCGGCCATCCCCTCGATGAACGCCCGGCAGGTGTAGAGGTCCTCGACGTCCTCGACCGAGAACTCGACCACGCGGATGCCCCGGTACGGCACGTGCTCGACGAGCCCCTCGCCCGCAAGCAGCTTGAGCGCTTCGCGCACCGGCGTCTGGCTGACGCCCTGCTCCAGCGCGAGGCGCTCCTGGCGCAGCCACTCGCCCGGCTTGATCCGTCCTTCGAGGATCTCGGACCGCAAGCGGTCCGCGACCCAGAGCCGAAGCTGTTTGTGCGACTGCGGTGTGAGGTCGGTTGGCATGGTGCCCTCGATGTATTAGATATAATGTATCCTGCATCATGTTTACCAGAGCAATTCCCGCAAGTCAAGACCGGCGCCAACCGGTGTGAACCCACCAGGCGCACGTGGCGCGAACGTGCGCCGTGACCACCTGGGGCGCGACCGCCGGGCGCGCGGTCGCTGGTTCTGCAAGTGCGTTTGCTCGCAAACGCCGGCCCGGCCCGCGGTGGGATCCCCTCGCCAGGGGTATCATCCGCACCGGAGGGGAGGCGCCCGCTCGTCGTCCCCGGGGGGAACGTGTCACAAATGGACTGGGATCTCGAGGGACTCGTCGCCAACCTGCCGGCGGTATTCTTCCGCGGTTATGCCGACGGCAGCGTGGATCTCTTCGACCGGAAGGTCGAGGAGATGACCGGCTATGCGAAGGAGGAGTTCGAGTCCCGCACGATCAAATGGACCGACCTCATCCTGCCGGCGGACCGCGACCACGCGAAGCGGGCACTGGTCGGCGCCCTGAGGGGCGACAGGGGGTACACGCGGGAGTATCGAATCACGTCCAAGACCGGGAAACTGGTCTGGGTGCACGAGAGGAGCCGGATCGTCTGCGGCATCGACGGCGCGATCCAGTGCATCAACGGCCTGTTCTTCGACATCACCGACCGCAAGGACCTGGAACACAGCCTGCAGACCGCCGAGCGCGACCTCCACCTCGTCATCGACAACGTCCCGGCCGTCATGTTCAAGGGGTACCTCGACGGCAGCGTCGAGTTCTTCGACACCAAGGTGGAGGCGATCGTCGGCCACCGTGCGGGTTCGTTCGGCCCGCGCGGCCTGCGATGGACCGATCTCATCGTCGAGGAGGATCGCCGGCCGGCCAAGTCGGCGTTCATTCAGGCGCTCAAAACCACCAGTGCGTATGTCCGCGAGTACCGGGTCAGGTCCGCGCACGGAGCCTCCGTGTGGATCCACGAGCGGAGCCACATCGTCTGCGATGACGATGGCCGGCCAGAGTACGTCAGCGGGCTGTTTTTCGACGTCACGGACCGTAAAGAACTCGAGGACGCCGTGGCGCAGCGGACGGCGGAACTTCAGCAGGCCAACGCACACCTGGCGCTCTGGGCCGGAGAGCTGGAGAACCGCAACTCCGAGATCAACCTGCTTGGCCAGCTGGGCGACCTGCTGCAGAGCTGCAACACGAGCGCCGAGGCCTTTGCCGGCATCGAGCGCTTCCTGGGCAAGTTCTTCCCGGCGGACTCCGGCGCCCTGTACGTGTTCGGCGAGTCCTCGCTCACCCTCGAGGCCGCGGCCGTCTGGGGCCAGCGGCCCTCCGAGCAAAGGGTTTTCTCGGTGGACGAGTGCTGGGGGATGCGGCGCGGGCGGCCGCACGGCCGCGAGGAGATCCAATCCGGCTTTCGCTGCCAGCACGTCGGGGTCGGCGACACCCCGTACGTGTGCGTGCCGATGACGGCCCACGGGTCCGCCCTCGGAGTGCTCCACATCCTTCTCGCCCCGCTTGCACCGGAGCAGTGGGACGCACGGCAGCAGCTCGGCGTGAGAGTGGCGGAGCACCTGGCGCTGGCCCTCGCCAAACTCAAGTTGCAGGAAACGCTGCAGCATCTGTCGGTGCGCGACCCCCTGACCGGGCTGTACAACCGCCGCTACATGGAAGAAACGCTGACGCGCGAGCTGCGCCAGGCTGAGCGCCAGGGCACGCATCTCGGCCTCATCATGCTCGACATCGATCACTTCAAGCGCTTCAACGACACCCTCGGTCACGACGCCGGGGACGCTCTGCTCCGCGAGCTCGGCGCTCTGTTGCAGCGCCAGGTGCGGACAGGCGACGTCGCGTGCCGCTACGGAGGCGAGGAGTTCATGGTCATCCTGCAGGACGTCCCTCCGGACCTTCCGCGCCAACGGGCCGAGAGGATCCGGGAGGCCGCCAAGGAGATTCGGGTGCGCCATGGTGAGCGGGTCCTCGACTCCGTGACGTTGTCCCTCGGTGTGGCGCTGTTCCCCGAGCATAGCGGATCCCCCGACCTCCTCATGCGGAGCGCCGACGTCGCGCTCTACCGGGCCAAGCAGGAGGGACGTGACCGCGTGTGCGTGGCGGAGGATCCCCTGAGCGCTCGCCCCCCCGAGGCCACGCCGCCCGGGTGACGGGCACCTGAACCCGACCGCCAAAGCCGCACCCGGCAGAAACCCCGGCGCGCCCGAGGGTGGAACCCCGCGAGGAGCTACTTGGGGGTCGCCGTGGTTCGGTGGAGGCTCCCGAGGTCGACTTCCCGGTGGGACGACGCGGCCGCCCCCGTCGTGCTCGCCGGCGCAGCCACGACCGTGCGCGTCGCCAGGTCGAACGTCTCACCCGGCAGGAGGATGTCCACCTTGAGCCCGTGGGCGCCGAGGAGCGCCTTGGCGTTCTCGGCCGGCTGCCGGCTGAGCGTCGCGCCGGAAGCGTCGATCACGATCACGGAGCTGTGACCCAGCACCTGGAACGTCCGGTCGGGGCGGACCCACACGGCGGTCGCCTCGTCGATCCCGACGCCGAGCAGGTCAGGGTGCTCGAGGATCACGGCGAGCAGCCGGTTCTCGCGCTGGCGCTTGATGAAGTGCTGGTCCACGATGACGCCGCGGAAGAACCCCAGGCCGCGCTTGAGCTCGACGGTATCCGCCTGGATGACCTTGAAGTCGCCCTCGCCGGTGATCATCGGGTCGCTCTGGCACGCGGTGCCGGCCGAGGTGCCGCCGACGACGGCGCCACGCTCGAACGCGGCCGCGATCGCCGCGCCGACCGGCGTGTCGAGCAGCGCGTTCGTGATCCGCACCTGGTCGCCGCCCCCGAAGAAGATCCCGCCGGCCTTAACCGCCAGCTCGGCGAGCTCGGGGCGCATCGCGTCGGCCTTGCTCTTGATGTCGAGGAAGGTCACGTTGGTGCAGCCGTACTCCTCCTTGAAGAGCTTGACGTAGTACGAGCCGGCGTCGGCCTCCCCGGAGGCGGTCGGGATCGCCACGATCAACGCGTGCGGCCCGCCTGCCAGCTCGACGAACTTCGCCATCGCGTCCTTTGGCTTCTCGCCGCCGCCGATGAGGATCAGGTTGCCCTTGGGAGCCGGGCCCGCGGCGAACGCCGCCGCAGCGCACACCACCGAACCGAGGATTGCCAGAGTCCGTCGCATTGTGAAATCTCCTTGTGGGTTCTCGCCATTGGTACGAAGCGCGCCAGCGGTCGCGTCGGTCGCTTCCCGCGCGCTCACTGCTGATCCCGCATCGCCGACTGCAGCGCCTCGCCCGCCAGCCGGATGTGGGTGCGCACGGCGCGTTCGGCCGCATCCGGATCGTGGGCGGCGAGCGCCGCCACGATCGCCGAGTGCTCCGCGACATCCGGCTCGTCGCGGCTCGGGACCGAATCGGTCGCCACCCGCGGCACGTTGCTCCACAGCATCGTCGGGAACGCGGCCCACAGTTGGGCGAGCGTCCGCACCAGGTACGAGCGCCGGCTCGCCGTGAAGATCACGCCGTGGAAACGCCGGTTCAACTCGCGGTACTCGCCCAGCTCCTTCGGGGTCTCGCATGCCGCCATGCGCGGCACGAGGGCGGCAAGCTCCGCGAGATCGTCAGCGGTGATGTTCACGGCGGCAAACCCGGCCGCCATCCCCTCGATGAACGCCCGGCAGGCGTACAGGTCCTCGACGTCGTCGGCCGAGAACTGGACGACGCGGGCGCCGCGGTACGGAACGTGCTCGATAAGGCCTTCCGCGGCGAGTTGCTTGAGCGCCTCGCGCACCGGCATCTGCGAGACGCCGTGCTCCAGCGCGAACCGCTCCTGGCGCAGCCACTCGCCGGGCTTCAGCCGGCCCTCGAGGATCTCGGAGCGAATCTGCTCCGCCACCCAGTGCGGGAGCTGCTTGTGCGCGTGCGGCGTCGTCTCGCTGGGCATTGCGGCTCCTTTGATATTTGATATAAGATCTAATCCGCACCGAACGTACGCCACCTCCCGGCGCGAGTCAAGGTCCTCCGATCCCTCGCAATCTCAATCCACTGCGTGAACGCCTCTTGCTTGCCGGTCCCGCCGGTGGCCGGATGCGGGCCCGGGCGCCCCCGCGCCCGAGCCCGCATGCTCCTGTGCCCGCGACCGGACAGGGCGATCCGCGCCGGGGCCCCTCGCTGTTC
>NCBR01000042.1 GCA_002279285.1 Acidobacteria bacterium 37-71-11 | reverse complement strand
CGAGCGCAACGGCGGGGTGGGGGGGTGGTCGTGCCCGGAACTACGGCACCTCGTGGCCGGCGCCTGCCCGATTGCTTGCGTCGCAGCGCTGCGCTTCCTCGCCGAATTGACGCCGGAGGAGCGAGCGCCGCTCGCCGGCATGGCGAAACGCGCCGTGGCGGCGTTGATGGATGCGGGTCTCTGGCTCGAGGGGAACGCGCCGCGGGGTTGGTGGGCGTTCGCGCATCCGAACCTGGGACGGACGGACCTGCTCGACGCGCTCTTCGTCCTCGCCCGCAACGGCGCTCCGGCCGAACCGCCCGTGCTGCGGGCTCTGCTCGGCGTGCTCGCCCGCCAGGACGGCAGCGGCCGGTGGTCGCAGCAACAGGCGGTGCCGTTCGGCGAACCGGCCGGGGAGCCCTCGCGCTGGGTCACGTTGAAGGCGCTGGTGAGCGTGATGGCCTGTGCGCGCGCGTTTCTTGCGGCCGGAGACGCGGTGGTGGCGCACGGCCGCAGCAACCGCGCCGCGATCGAGGAGCTACGGCGCGAGTTCGGGCCCGACCGCGTGGTGCCGGTCGCGGCCGACCTCGCGACCGAGGAGGGGTGCGTACTGCTGGTGCGCGCGGCCGGGGCGTTCGACGTCCTCGTGCACTCGGCGGGGATCTGGAACGACGGCGCGATCCGCACTCTGACCGCCGAGAACCTCGAAGGGATGTTCCGCACCAACACGTTCTCGGCGTACTTCCTCGCCCGCGAGGGCGCGAAGACGATCAAGCACGGCAGCATGGTGTTCATCGGCTCCACGGCGGGGGAGCGGGGCGAGCCGGAACACAGTCACTACGCCGGCTCGAAGGCCGCGCTCTGGGGGCTGGTGCAGTCGCTGGCGCAGGAGCTCGCCCCCGACGTCCGCGTCAACCTGGTCTCCCCGGGGTGGGTGAACACACCGATGGCGAGGGACGTGCTCGCGGTTCCCGGCAAGCTGGACGCGATCGTCGGCGCGGTGCCGCTGCGCCGGATCGCCGAGCCGGAGGATGTCGCGTCGGCCGTGGTGTTCCTCGCCGACGAGCGGCAGCGCCACCTCACGGGCCTCGACATTCCGGTCTCGGGCGGCGCGTTGCTGCCGATGCCGCGCGGCTGAGCGTCGCGCGCGGCCGGCAGTGGGCCCTGGCGGTGCCGGGCGGGGTCGGCCGGTCGGCACACTGGCGCGGGGCGGAAATCTGCGTTAACGTTCCGGGAGAGAGTGGGGGAGTAGCCATGAGCGGCAAGGACGAATTCGGAGTGAACGAAAACACCCGTCCCGAGGAAGCGGTACGCATCGCGATGGAGCGGGAGCAAAAGGCGCGGGAGTTCTACCTCACCTGCGCCAGAATCGTCGGAGATCCCGGCGTCAAGAAGATGTTCGAGTTTCTGGCGCGCGAGGAAGGCAAGCACTTCGAACTGCTCGAGCGCGAGCACGACCGCTTCATCTCCGGGGAGAACTGACGGTGGCCGGGCGAGTCATCGTCTGCGGGGATCTGCCGGATCGGTACGAGGCCGAGCGGCTGCTGGCCGAGCGCCACCCCGGCTTGCACGTGGACAGCGTCGCGCAGGCGTGGGAGCTGACCGAGCGCGCGCTTGGGGGTAACTACGACGTCGCGCTGTTGCTCAAGGGGCCGATCGCCGCCCACGAGCGGAAGCTGGAGGCGATTGCCGGCCTGCGGCGCAACGGCTTCGCCGGTAAGGTGCTCGCGGCCGGCGCGTTCCTCACCGAGAAGCAGGACGCGGTGCGGGCGGGGGCCGACTACGCCTTCGACCCGGAGAAACAAGCGACCGAGAAGGTCGTGGGCGCGGCCCTGGTGCGGCCGGCCGTCGCCGCCGACCATTCCTATCTGAGGAGCCTCTTCGTCGGCGAGTGGGCCAACCCCGCGCCCTACGGCGACGCCCTTCCTCCGGCGGCACCCGACCTACTGCTGGCCGCGACCTCGTGCCACCCGGCCGCAGCGTTCTGGGGCGCCCTCGCGAGGCTGGTGCGGGCCAATGCAGGGATGCACTGCGTCCTCGTCGAGGACGACGGCAGCGAGGAGGCGCGCACCGAAGCCCTGGCGACCGGCATTCAGCCCTACGTCGAGCTGGCGGGCGAGGGGATCGGGGGGCTGCTCGCTCTCGTCCGCCGCCTGCTGCGCGAGATCTGGCTCGGCCGCGTCACGCGGGCCTAGCGACCGGCCGGTACGCGAGGCCCGCCGGAGGGCGAGCTTGTTCCGTTTCGTCACATTCTCCTGCTAGAATCAGGCCACGGGAGGGCGTTCGCGCTGGACTCCCGGGTCGGGACGGGAGGGGAGAGTGTTCGACATCGAGGGGTCGCTCGACCGGCAGATCCTCGCGGTTGCGCGCACGCGGCCGACGGTCGTGTTCGTCGAGCCGCTCGACCCGAGGGTACTGGAGGGGGCGTGCTACCTGGCGCGGTTCATCCGGCCGGTTTTCCTCGCCTCCGAAGCGGAAGTGCGCGAGGTTGCGGCGCGAGACCTCCGGCACGTTGAACCCACCCGGATTGATTTCACCTTTTCCGAGAGCGTGTTCGTCGAACCGATCCTGCAGCAGAAACTGATCGCCGAGTTCTCCTCGCACTTCCTCGAGGCGTGGCGTGAGGGCGGCCAGCTTCGGTCGGCCGCCGAGGCCGGGCGGGTGGCCTCGGACCCGGCGCAGTTCGGGATCCTCGCCGTGAGGATGGGCCACGCCGACATGGTGGTCGGCGGGGCGACGCACGAGCCCAAGGATTTCTTCCGGCCGATGGTGCGGGCGTTGACGATCCGCTACATGCCGAGCGAGGCCGGCGTCTTCGTTCTCTCCGACGCGCACCCCGAGGCGATCTTTCCCCACAACATCGTGGTGTTCGGCGACGTCGGAGTGAACGCCACCATGACCCCCGAGGCGCTGGCGCACGTCGCGGTGGGGACCTGCGCGATCGCTCGCGACATCATCCCGGAGGACGTGCTGGCCGAAATCCACGGGGCGATCGTCTCCTACTCCCATCGCGGGTCCGACGAGGGGCCGTCCGCCGATCTTGTGCGCCGCGCCGCCGAGTTGATCCCCGGGGTCCTGGCCGAGCGCGTGCGGCACGGGTCCCGGTACGCCTCGATCAAGATCGCGGCCGAGGTGAAGATGAGCGTGGCGCTGTCGCAGCGTTCTGCGACGTACTACGGCGGCCACGGGGGCGAGGACTGGGCCGGCGGCACCAACGTGATCGTCTGCCCCAACCTCGACATGGGGAACCTCCTTTACCACCTCTACGCAACCCGCTACCCCGACGCGAAGAAGTTCACCGTAATGATCGGCCTCAAGTCCCGTGGCGTCGATCTGGCGATGGACTGCACCCCCGAGGATGTGCGCCTGAGTGTGAAGGCCTCGGTGCTGCGCATGCACCGCTTCGGGGACTGGACGCAGACGCCGAAGGACACGTTCTTCCGGCGGCACCGGGTGTTGGCGATCAACCCCGGCTCCACCTCGACGAAGATCAGCGTGTACGAGGGGGAGCAGGAGAGCTTCGCCGCCGAGCTTCAGCACACCTCCGGGGAGCTCGCGCCGTTCGCGGGGAGGGCCATCACCGAGCAGTTCGCGTTCCGCAAGGAGGTCATCGCGACGGCGCTCGCCAAGCGCGGCCTCACGATGGCCGACGTGGACGCGATTGCGGCCCGCGGCGGCCTGCTGCGTCCGATCGCGCACGGCACGTACCGGATCGGGCAGGCGATGATCGCCGACCTCAAGTCGGGCGCGTTCGGCGAGCACGCCTCCAACCTCGGCGCTCTGATCGCCAATGAGCTCGCGGCGGGGAGCGGGAAACCGGCGTTCATCGTGGACCCCGTGGTCGTGGACGAGGCCCCGGAGCGCGTCAAGATCACCGGCGTCAAAGCGATCCGCCGCAAGGTCATCAGCCACGCCCTCAACCAGATTGCCAGCGCGCGCCGGTACGCCGAGGAGAACGAGACGTTCTACGAGAAGGTCAACGTGATCGTCGCCCACATGGGGGGCGGGATCACGATCGGCGCCCACAAGCGCGGCCGCTACATCGACGTCAACAACGGCCTCGACGGCGAGGGGCCGTTCACGCCGCAGCGCTCCGGATCGCTCCCGGTCGGTCAGCTCATCGATCTCTGCTTCTCTGGGACGCTCACCGAGGCGGAGTTGAAGGCCCTCAACAAGGGGAGCGGCGGGCTAATGGATCTGCTCGGCACCGACGATCTGCGCGAGGTCGAGCGCCGGATCGCGGGCGGCGACGCCGAAGCTGCAGCCGTGTTCGAGGCGATGGCGTACCAGATCGCCAAGAACATCGCGGCGCTCATCCCCGCGTTCGACGGCGAACCGGTGGACCGCATCGTACTCACCGGCGGGATGGCGCGCTCGGCTGCGCTGGTGGAAGCGGTCACCGGGTTCGTCGCGGCGGTGGGCTGCAGCGTCACCGTGTATCCCGGTGAGAACGAGATGTTCGCCCTGGCCAAGGGAGCGCTTCGCGTGCTCAACCGCAAGGAGGCGGCGCGCGAGTACCGGCCCAGGGGATAGAGACAGGGCGCAAAGAGAAGCGTGGTCCGTGGTCGGATACCGGGGTCGCGGCACAGGGTCGAGGGCAGGGGCAGCGCCTTCGAAAGTAGTTGCGGCAGCAATTGAGGAGAGAGAGCATGGCACCGATCCGGACGCTCGAGCAGCTCGTTGAGAACGTGAAGGGCACCGCCCCGCGCCGACTCGCGGTCGCCGCCGGGCACGACGAGAACACGATCCAGGCGGCCGCGCGCGCCGCCGGGGAAACGATTGCCAAGGTCATCCTGATCGGGGACGCCGCCCGCATTGCGGCGCTGTGCACTAGGTACAAGCTCGATCCTGGTCTATTGACCGTCATCGACGAGCGCGACGAGTACCAAGCCGGCGTCAGGGCACGTGACATGGTCCGGGGCGGCGAGGCCGACGTCCTGATGAAGGGACTCATCGGCACCGACAAGTACATGCACCTGATCCTCGACAAGGAACGTGGGTTGCTGCCGAAGGGCGCCGTGCTCACCCACATCACGGTCCTCGACGTGCCGGCATATCAGGCGACGCACGGCAAGCTGCTGCTCGTCTCCGACGTTGCGATCATACCGGCGCCCGACCTGGCCACGAAGGTCAAGATCGTGACCTACGCCGTGGACGCCGCGCACTCGTTCGGGATCGAGATCCCCAGGGTGGCCCTAATCGCAGCCAGCGAGAAGGTCTCCGAGAAGATGCCAGCGACCGTGGACGCCGCGATCATCGCCAAGATGGCGGAGCGCGGGCAGATCAAGGGCGCGATCGTGGACGGGCCGCTCGCGCTCGACGTGGCCCTCTCGCCCGAGGCGTGCGAGATCAAGGGGCTGCGCTCCGTTGTCGAAGGCGACGCGGACGTGCTCATCTTCCCCAACATCGAGACCGGCAACGTGTTCTACAAGTCGGCCACGATCCTGGGCGGGGCGCGCCTGGCGGCGGTCGTCGTCGGGAGTTCGGCGCCGTGCATCTTGACGAGCCGCGCGGATTCGGAGGAGTCGAAGTTCTTCTCCATCGCCCTCGGCTGCCGCCTGGCCCGCTAGGTGCTCCGCCGATCGCGGACCATCTTTTCTGGGGGGGGCCCGCGGCCGCTCTACCACCCATGCGGCTGCTTTTGCCCCCCGAGCCCCCCGCGAGCCGCGGCGGAGCCGCGTCTCGATCCGGGCGGGGGGCCCGCGGCCGCTCCACCCACCCGCCCGGCCGCTCTTGACCCCCGCGCCCCCGGCGAGCCGCGGCGGAGCCGCGTCTCGATCCGGGCGGGGGGCCCGCGGCCGCTCCACCCACCCGCCCGGCCGCTCTTGCCCCCCGTGCCCCCCGCGAGCCGCGGCGGAGCCGCGTCTCGCCCGGCGTTGCCCTTCGGCGGCTCGCGTGCTCATGTGGCCTCTGGCTTCGCTCCGCCGCGTCCGCCTCGGGCGCCTTGCCAGGGGCCGGGCATCACATTATGTTTAGTGTTCGGCAGCGCTGGTTCGCCGGCCGAGCGATATGGGTACCCCCTGGTCAGGCCGCCGGCGGCAAAGTGTGATCGCCGGCCCCTACCACTCTCGGCGGCGCGGCTACACGCCCCAAGCTTGTGGACCCTGCCTATCGTCGAGCTTCTCGTCTTCGAGAGAGGGGCCGGAGGCTGCGCGGTTTGCGGCCGGCGCGGCCGGTCGGACCACGGACCACTGACCACTGACCAGGCCCTTCTGTGCCCTGTGCCCTGCCCTTACGCCATAGTGGGGAGTAGGCGCGAGAGCGCGGCGACGAGGGCGTCGACGTCGGAGGCGTCGTTGTACGCCTGGATCGAGACGCGGAGGTAGGAGCCGCCGTTCCAGGAGAATGTCGGGACCTCGATTGCGAACTCGTCGAAGAGGCGGCGCTGCAGTGCCTCGTGGTCGCAGGGCGGCAGCGCGACGGTCGCCATCTGGCCGAACCAGCCGCCGGCGGCGGGGGTGAGCGGGGGCAGTCCGGTGAGCGCGTTGATCCGGTCGCGGGCGGCGGTGGCGAGGTCGTGGCAGGCGCGTTGCACTTCCGGCCAGTCGTGCTCGGCCATGAACTCGATCGCCGCCGGCACCGCCAGGTATGCGGCGACGTCGCGGGTGCCCTGCCACTCGTGCTCGTCCACGAAGCGCGACGGGCCGGGGCGGTCGCTGTGCCACCCCCAACTCACGACCAGTGGCTCGAGCAGCGGCTGCACCTCGGCCCGGGCGTACAGGAACGCCGAGCCCTTCGGCGCGTTCATCCACTTGTGGCAGTTGCCGGCGTAGAAATCGGTGCCGAGCGCCGCGAGGTCGAGAGGGATCTGGCCGGGCGCGTGGGCGCCGTCGATCACCGTGAGAATGCCGCGCTCGTGGGCGCGGCGGACCAGTTCAGTCACCGGAAACACGATTGCGGTCGTCGAGGTGACGTGGCTCAGGAAGAGGACCCTCGTGCGGTTGCCGACGCCGGACCACACCGCGTCGAGGATCTCCTCGGTCGACGCGATCGGCAGCGGCAGGGGTCGGCGCACGTAACGCGCGCCGAGCTTCTCGCAGACGAACGTCCACGTCCGGTCGAGAGCGCCGTACTCGTGGTCGGTCGCGAGCACCTCGTCGCCGGGGTCGAGGCGGAGGGAGCGGGCGAGGGCGTTGAGGCCGGTCGTGGCGTTGGGGACGAAGACCAAATCGTCCGGATCGGCGCCGGCGAAGGCGGCGAGGGACTCGCGGGCGGCGCGCATCAGGGCGGTGAAGCGCCGGCCGAGGAACTCGACGGGCTCGGCCTCCAGCTCGCGCTGCCACGCCTGGTAGCGCTCGAACACCGGCCGCGGGCACGCCCCGAACGAGCCGTGGTTCAGGTACACGACGCCCGGCCGCAGAAGGAACCGGTCCCGCATCGAGGTGTTCATTCGCCTCAGTAGCCCATCGCGCAGCCGTCCTTGCGGGACTCGCTCGCGCCGAAGTAGACGCCGGTCGCAGGATTGCGCCAGACCGCCTGGTAGCCGCCGAAGACGGTGGCGTTTGCATCGACGAGCGTGTGGCCGCGCCGCAGCAGCGCCTGGCGCAGGTCCTCGGGGACGCCGGATTCCAGGCTCAGGATCCCGCCGTTCGTCATCACCGTGCCGGTAGGCTCCGAGTCCTCGGTGTGGTAGAAGCGCGGCGCGTCGCCGGCTTCCTGCAGGTTCATGCCGAAGTCGACGAGGTTGACCACGATCTGGGCGTGGCCCTGCGGCTGCATGTCCCCGCCCATGACGCCGAACGCCATCTGCGGCATTCCGTCCCTTCCGAGGAACGCCGGGATGATCGTGTGGAACGGCCGCTTGCCGGGAGCCAGAACGTTGGGGTGGCCGGCCTCGAGCGAGAACAGCGCGCCCCGGTCCTGCAGCCCGAAGCCGAGCTCG
The DNA here is from genome assembly GCA_002279285.1 of Acidobacteria bacterium 37-71-11. Classification (GTDB taxonomy): domain Bacteria; phylum Acidobacteriota; class Thermoanaerobaculia; order Thermoanaerobaculales; family Thermoanaerobaculaceae; genus RBG-13-68-16. The sequence goes on along the minus strand of NCBR01000042.1, from coordinate 5,370 downwards.
GGGACCACGTAGCCGGAGCCGAAGCCGGTGTAGTTGGACTGGATCAGCGCCACCATCATGCCGCGGTCGTCGGCGGTGACGAGGAAGGTGGTGTCGCCGTGCCGGAGCGCCGGGTTGCCGGGCTCGACCGAGCGGGCCGCCCGCCGCATGTCGAGGCGCGCCGCCTGCTTCGCCGCGTACCCCTTGTCCAGAAGCGCCGCGAGCGGGGCGGGGAAGAACGCGGGGTCGGCGTAGCAGCGCGCCCGGTCGGCGAACGCAAGCTTCTTGGCCTCGACCATGATCTGCCAGAAGTCGGGGTTGTTGCGGCCGAGCGCCTCGAGGTCGAAGCGCTCGAGGATGTTGAGCATCTCCAGCGCCGCCAGCCCCTGGCCGTTGGGCGGCAGCTCCCAGACGGTGACGCCGCGATACGTGGTGGAGATCGGCTCCTGCCACTCGCTGGTATGGCGGGCGAAGTCCTCCATCGAGAAGAAGCCGCCGACCGTCTTGGAGTACGCCACGACCTTCTCTGCGATCTCGCCGCGGTAGTAGGCCTCACGGCCTTCTGCCGCAAGGATTCCGAGGGTGCGGGCGAGGGCGGGGTTGGCGAACGGCTCGCCCTCGGCCGGCGGCTTGCCGCCCGGGAGGAAGACCTCCGCGAACCCCGGCTTGTCCTTGAAGAGAGCGACGCCGCGCGCCCACGAGCCCGCGATCACCTGCGGCACCGGGACGCCCTCCTTCGCGTACGCGATCGTCGGCGCCAGGAGTTCGCTCATCGACAACCGGCCGAACCGCTCGTGCAGCTCGAACCAGGCGTCGGCGCAGCCCGGGACGGTCCAGGAGTACCGCGAGTACGGCGGGATGGTGCCGTTCGCCAGCGCCGGTACCTTGTCCGGCGTGAGAGCCAGCGGGGCGCGCCCGGAGCCGTTGAGGCCGACCAGCTTGCCTGTGGTGGGGTCCCAGACCATGGCGAAGAGGTCGCCGCCGAGACCGGCGGACACCGGCTCCATGAAGCCGAGCGCGGCGTTGACCGCGATCGCGGCGTCGACCGCGCCCCCGCCGCGCTTGAGCACGTCGATCCCGACCTGGACTGCGAGCGGATGTGCCGCGGCGACCATCCCGTGGCGGGCCACCGTGACCGAACGGGTCGCGAACCAGCGCCCCTCCGACCGGTCGGTTCCGGCCGCGAAGACCACGGCAACGAGTCCGATGACGAGCAGAGAGAACACCACCAAGCGCACGACCTCCTTTCGGGCGCGCTACCGGCAACGGCCGGGTCAAGCGCTGGCGCGGTGCACCCCCGCACCGGCCCGCCGAGTCTGCGGGCTAGAATAGCGCAGGCCGATGCCGAGCAAGAAGGCGCGCCGCGCCGTGTGGGCTGTTGCTGTCGCCGCGAGTGCCCTCGCGGCCGGTGTCGGATCGTTCGCCGCCGGCCGCGGCGCCGGGACGGCCATCGAGGACGCTCGGCCCGGCCAGAAGCATGCGCCCGCCGTGGTGACGCAGCGGGGGCCAGGCGAGAAGTCCCAGCCCCTGGGTTTGGGACCGGTCGCACTGGTGGCAGTACTGGCCGCGGGTGTGGTGGTGGCATTTGCGGCCTGGAGACGCGCCAACGCGGAACGGCAGGCCGCGGTGCGCGAGGCCCAGCGCTGGCAAGCGCTGGCCCAGCGCCGGATGCACGAGACGCGATGGCGGCGCGGTCTGGGCGACCACGCCGGGTCTCCGGTGGTGTGCCTCGCGGGCCACCGGGTTGTGGGGGCAAACCTGCGCGCCGCGCAAGAACTCGGCCGCGGCGACAGCGACGGCCTGGTCGGGTGCGACTTCCTGACGTTCGTGGCGGCTGCCGACCATGACCGGATCGCCGCGTACCTCGACGATCGCAGGGTCCAGGGCGGGGGGAGCGCGACGGTCGTGGCGCGCCTGGCAACGAGCGACGGGCGAACGTTCGCGGCGGAGGTGACCGCAACTTCGGTACACGAGTTCGATGAGGCGGTCATGTACGTGTCGTGGCAGGGTCTGCAGCTGCGCCACCGGGCCGAGGCGGTTCTCGAAGCGATCGCTGCCGCCGCGCCCCTGGTCCTCGTGGTCACCGACACCTCCGGGAACCTGGCGTGGGCGAACGCGGCGCTGGCCGAGCGGACCGGGTACGACCTGCGCCGCTTCCAGGGACGGCCGCTGCTAGCGGTCGTCGAGGCGTCGTACCGCCGAGTCGTGATGTCGGCGCTGGCCAAGGCGCGCCGTGGAACCCCCAGCGCCGGACAGGCGCGAATCCGGCGCGAGGACGGTGACGTGCTCACCGTGGAGTTCAGGGCGTTTCCCGTCCGCGGCGGCGCGGACCCGAGCGGGGCCCTGTTCGTCGCCTCGGAGGTGGGAGGGCAGCGCAACGACGGACGCGACTTCCCGGCGGCCGCGCGCGACCGGGCGCTCTCGCAGCTCGGGACCTCCCTGGCGCACAAGATCAGCAACAACTTCCAGGCGCTGCTGGGGATTCTCGCCGAGCTCGAGGCAGGCGCTCCGGCGGCAGGAACGCTCGATGTGGCGCAGCGGCTGGTCGCCGGCGCGGTCGAGGACCTGCGCAGGTTCGTGGCGGTGTCTCGCAGCGGGAGCGGGGCGTTGCGGCCCGTGCGGTTGGGGCCGGTCATCGAGCGCTGGCTCGAGAAGGCCGCTCCAGCGCTGCCTGCAAGGGTGCGGCTGACATCCCGCCTCGAGGTGGAGGACGACCGGGTGTTGGCGGACGCCGCCCAGATCGTGCTCTGGCTCGAGGTCAGCCTCGCGGCGGCGCTCGGGGGCATGGAGCTGGGCGGCGCTGTCGAGGTAAGTCTGCGGGAGGGGAGCGCCCCGGCGTCCGTTCGCGTCGTGTTCTCCGACACCGGGGCAGCAGCCGCGGGGTCTGGCGCCGAGGGGGAGGATGACCGCGAGCACTTCGCCTCGCGTCGGACCGCGCGGGCGCTAGCGGAGCTGATCGCGATGCGCCACGGCGGCCGCACCGGCGGAGCATTGGCCGGCGGGATGGGTGGGCGGAGCTGGCTCGAACTGCCGGTCCGATCCACCGTGTCAGCCGCGGAGGAGGAGGTGCCGGCGCGGCGCCGCGCCGGAGCCGTCCTGGTGGCGGACGACGAGGAGATGGTGCGCACGCCCCTCGCGACCGCCCTCCGCGCCGCCGGTCACGAGGTGGTGGAGGCCGCAAACGGCCTCGAGGCGGTCGAGAAGGTCCTGGCGGCCCCGGAACGGTTCGCCCTCGTCGTGCTCGACCTCGTGATGCCGGTGATGGATGGGCGCGAGGCGCTTCGCCGCCTGCGCGCGGGCGCGCCAGGGGTCCCGGTGGTCATCTGCACCGGCTATGACCCTGCTGGAGACGACGTCCTGGCGGCGGCGGGTCTTCTCATCAAGCCGTTCTCGCTCGCCGAGTTCCTGGTCAAGGTGTCCGAGCTGACGGGGATGGGCGGCGCCGGCGCCACGGTGGTACGATAAACCAGTGAAGGTTTACACGCGGACCGGCGATGACGGATCGACTGGCTTGGGAGACGGTTCGAGGGTTTCGAAGGGCAGCCGGCGGGTCGGGGCGTACGGGGCCGTCGACGAGTTGAACGCCGTCGTGGGAGTCTTGCTGGCCGAGGCCGTGCCTTCGCCGGCCGCGGCCCAGCTGACACGCATCCAGGCGCTCCTCTTCGAGGTGGGAGCGTTCCTGTCGGATCCGCGGGGGCGTTTCGGTCTCTCCGAGGACGTGCTTCATCCCGGCTGGCTTGAGCGCTGGATCGACGAGATGGAGGGTGATCTCCCCCCGCTGCGCAACTTCGTGCTCCCGTCCGGGGTACGCGCCGCGGCCCTTGCCCACCTGGCGCGCACGGCGTGCCGGCGGGCCGAGCGGGAGGTGGTCCTGCTGCGCGATGGGGGCGATGAGATCGGCGCCGTGATCCCGTTGTTGAACCGCGTCTCCGACGCACTCTTCGTGCTCGCGCGCTGGTTGAACCGGCGAGCCGGTGTGGCTGACGCGCTGTGGCAGGGCCGCGCCTGATCGAAGCCATGGCCGACACGGGAGCGCTTGGCACGATGCATAGAGACTCGAGGGCGGCATGACGACGATCACGCTTCCCGAGCGGGACCTCGAGATCCTCTCCGGCACGCTCGAGGAGAACTTCAAGTACCTGGCCGAGCGCCTGCGGGTGCGGGTGGCCGCCCGCGGCGACACGGTGTCGCTGGAAGGTGATCCCGAGGCGGTCGCGGCGGCTGGCAAGCTCGTCGCGGAACTCGGCAAGCTCGTCGCAAGCGGCTACTCGGTGGGCAAGGAGGAGTTCCGGACGGCGCTGCGGGTGATCGAGGAGGACCCCGAGGCGGACCTGGTCCAGTTCTTCACCGACGCCTCGATCCCGGACTCCGTCAAGCGCCTCGTCGTGCCCCGCAACCTCAAGCAGCGACTGTTCATCCAGGCGCTCATCAAGTTCGACATCGTGTTCGCGGTGGGGCCCGCCGGTACCGGCAAGACGTACCTGGCGGTGGCGATGGCGGCGGCGGCGCTCGCCGAGCACCGGGTCAAGCGCATCGTGCTCACGAGGCCGGCCGTCGAGGCCGGCGAGCGCCTCGGGTTCCTGCCTGGGGACCTCGTCGAGAAGGTGAACCCGTACCTGCGGCCGGTCTACGACGCGCTCTACGACATCCTCGGGTACGATCGCGTGGCGCGCCACATCGAGCGTGGGGTGATCGAAATCGCGCCGCTGGCGTTCATGCGGGGGCGGACGCTCAACGACTCGTTCATGCTCCTCGACGAGGCCCAGAACACGACCCCGGAGCAGATGAAGATGTTCCTGACCAGGCTCGGGTTCCACTCCAGGGCGGCGATCACCGGGGACGTCACGCAAATCGACCTGCCCAACGAGCGGGGCTCCGGCCTGGTGCAGGCGCGCCAGATCCTCGGCAACCTCCCGGGGATTTGCTTCTTCGACTTCGCGAAGGAAGACGTCGTGCGCCACCGGCTCGTGGAGAAGGTGGTCGCGGCGTACGAGGCCTGGGACGAGGCCAAACGCGGGAACGGCTCATGACCGGTAAGGACGCCAAGGAGGCCCGCACCACGGCGGCGCGGATCGCCGTGCGGCGGGGCGAGTTCGTACAACTGCGCCGGCGGCTGCTCGGCAAGACGTGGGTGTGGTACGGGCTCTTCCTCGTCCTCGGGTCGCTGCTCGTGGTCCCCGGCCGCTCGACCAGAATTCCGCTGCTCAAGCCGGGGGAGATCGCGCCATCCGACGTGGTCGTGGACCGCGACGTGGTGCTCCCGGATGCCGAGTCCACCGAGGAGAAGCGGCGGCGCGCCAGCTTCGAGGTGCTGCCCGTCTACGTGTACGACCCGGCGATGGCCGGCGCGCTCGCGGACAAGCTCGACCGGGTGTTCCAGGAGGGCCGGAG
>NCBR01000215.1 GCA_002279285.1 Acidobacteria bacterium 37-71-11 | reverse complement strand
GGGGTGGCGACGCCGGGTGAGGGCAGCGCGCCCGCGGGAGAGGGAGGTGACCGGTGAAGACCGTCATCGAGCCGTACCGCAGCCGGGTCGTAGAGTCGATGCGCATGACGACGCGGGAGGAGCGCGAGAGGTTCATCCGCGAGGCGGGCTACAACCCGTTTCTGCTGCGGGCCGAGCAGGTTCTCATCGACCTCGTCACCGACTCGGGCACCTCCGCGCTTTCGACGCGGCAGTGGTCGGCGATGCACGGATCGGACGAGTCGTTCACCGGCTCGCGGAGCTTCTACCGATTTCAGGAGGCCGTGCAGAGGCTGTTCGGGCACGCGTTCGTGATCCCGTGCCACCAGGGGCGAGCGGCGGAGCACCTCCTGGCGCGGGCCGTGGTCCGGCCCGGCAACGTGATCTTTGCCAACACGCACTTCGCGACCACGCGCGAGAACTTCGAGGAAGCGGGGGCCGACGTCCGGGACCTCCCGATCAGGGAGGCGCTCGACCGCACGAGCCCGCACGCGTTCAAGGGGAACATCGACCTGGACCGCCTCGAGGCCGGCCTCGCGGAGGTCGGCGCCCGGGCGCGCATGGTGATCCTCACCGTCACCGACAACTCCCGCGGCGGCCAGCCGGTGAGCATGGCCAACGTACGCGCCGCGCACGACATCTGCCGTCAGCACGGCGTGCCCCTCTGGCTCGACGCCGCGCGCTTCGCCGAGAACTGCTTCCTCGTGAAGCTGCGCGAGGAAGGATACGCCGAGCGCAGTCCGCGGGAGATCGCACGCGAGCTGTTCCGCCTCACCGACGGCGTCTTCATGAGCCTCAAGAAGGACGCCCTCGGCAACACGGGGGGGTTGATCACGGTCGAGGACGAGGCGTGGGCCGAGGCGATCCGCGTCCGCCTGCTCGCGAGCGAGGGGATCCCCACCGCCGGTGGCCTCGCCGGGCGCGACCTCGAGGCGCTCGCCGTGGCGTTCGACGAGATGCTCGAGGAGGACTACCTCGCCTACCGTATCGCCTCGACGCGCCGTCTCGGCGGGCAGCTGCAGGCGGCGGGCGTTCCGCTCGTCACGCCGTTCGGCGCCCACGCCGTCTACGTCGACGGGCGCGCGTTCTGCCCGCACCTGACGAACGAGCAGCTGCCGGCGTGGTCGCTCTCCGTCGCGCTCTACCTGCACTCCGGCGTGCGCGCCTGGGAGACGGGGAACGTGATGCAGGGACGCCAGGACGCCGCCTCCGGGGCGTGGCGGTGGCCCGACCTCGACCTCATGCGGCTGGCGATCCCGCGTCGCGTCTACAGCCAGAGCCACCTCGACTACGCCGCGGAAGCGGTCGTGGAGCTGTATGAACAACGGGCGTCGATCCGCGGCCTGCGCTTCGTCTACCGCCCGCAGTCGCTTGCGCAGTTCGTGGCGACGTTCGAGCCGGTATGACGCGCGCTGCCAGCGCAGCGTTGAGAGTCTGAAAGACGAGTATCCACGAGGTCTCTCTTCGTTTCTCGTCTTTGACTCTTCACTCTCAACTCTTCACGTTTCACTGTTCTTGCAGTGCGTGGTGGCGGCGCAGGATCTCGAGGACGCGGTCCACGGGCAGCGCCTCGGCGACATGGCCCGCGAAGCCGCGCGTGGTGGTGGCGGCGAAGAGCGAGTTCACGACCGCCTCTTCGGTCGCCTCGACCGTCGCGAGGAAGAGCGGGGAAAGGTCGTCGTCCGCCAGCACCGGGGCGCTCCGCGCTCCGCGTGCGCCGTTCGGGACGCGGCAGCTCGGGTTGGCGGTGAAGGCGACCGCGTAGTCGCCGCTGCCGTTGGCGGCAAAACCGCCGAGGCGCGCCAGCCCCATCGGCATGCGCGCTGCGATTCGCCTGAGCTGGCGGGCGTCGACGGGCGCGTCGGTGGCGATCACGACCATGCACGAGCCCCTCTCGGGAGTCGCGAGCTCGTCCTTGAACGAGTAACGGCCGAGCTCGACGCCCACGGGGACGCCGGCCACGGTGAGCACGCCCCCGAAGTTGGACTGCACGAGAACGCCGACGGTCCAGCCGCCGAGTGCGGATGGCAGCTTGCGGGAAGCGGTGCCGATGCCGCCCTTCCACCCCAGGCACCGCGTCCCGGTGCCGGCGCCGACGCTTCCCTCGGCCACCGGGCCGGGCGCGGCGGCGGCGATGGCGGCAAGCAGCTGCTCGCGTCCGACCGGGCGCTTGCGGATATCGGAGAGGTAGCCGTCGTTGCACTCGCCGACCACAGGGTTGACCGACTGAACCTCGCCGTTTCCCGGCTGTGCGAGCACCCACTCGGCCAGAGCGTCGGCCACCTTCCACGTGCTGAGCGTCCCGGTCAGGGCGATCGGCGTCTCGAGGGTGCCGAGCTCCTCGACCTGCGTCGTCCCGGTGAGCTTTCCGAACCCGTTCCCCACGAACACGGCGGCCGGGACCTTCTCCTGAAAGACGTTCCCGGGGTGGGGGAGGATCACCGTGACGCCGGTGCGGAGGTCGTCCCCGGCAACCACGGTGGCTTGGCCAACGAGGACCCCGTCGACGTCCGTGATCGCGTCGAGCGCTCCGGTGGGCAGGACCCCGGTCACGACGCCCAGCTGCCGGGCCCGCGGACGCGGGGTCGGTGCGGACGAGACTGTTGAGGCCAGCACCCCGATTGCGGCAACGGTCAGGACAAGCGATGAGCTCATGCGTCCTCCTCTTGATCCCCCAGCAGAACCTCTCGGCCCCGGGGCCGGGGCAGCAACGGCACGTTCGCAAACGTGCCGCGAGTGTAGAGCCGCCCAGAGTGGTGTCAAACCGGCCGCGCGTCGGGGACGCGTCCGCGATCGGGCCGCGGGCGGACACGCCGGGGCGGGGAGGGTGTGCCTCCCCGCCCGGCAAAGCGCGTGTTCGTCGATTAACGCCCGCTACGCTGGCCGCCGACCGGGAGGCCGGTGGCGGGGTCCCGGAGAACGAGCACGAGGCCGCTGGCGTCGTCGGTAATGGTGATGGCGAGCCAGATCTCCTGGCCGTCGATCGTCACGGGGGCCGCGTTGACGGTGAGCGCGTCTCCGACCGCCGGGTCGAACCCCGCGCGGATGAGGACGAAGACGGGCGAGAGCAGGAACGAGACGTCGCCGGCGCTGGTCGCGAGGACGAGCGTCCCGGCCCCGGCACCGGCCACGATCGAGGTGGACACGACCGTGCCCGTGTACGTCGTCATCCGGTCGAGGTCGGGCACGAGATGGTCGCCCGTGCCGGAGCCGCCGCTGCTGCGGATGACGGGCCGAACGCTGCCGGTCTTACCGCTTCTCTGGCCCTGGTTCCCGCTTCCGCCGCTGCCGGCGGTGGGCTGCGTGGTCTGCAGCTGCGGCCAGATCGGCAGACCGTTCGCATCCCGGAGCGTGAGCGTGACGCCGGCCGTGACGTTGACGACCGAGACCACGGCGAACCCCGTGTCGCACAGGGTGCACGAGTAGGCGGTCACGATCACGGCGTCGCCGGGCTGCGCGGTGAACCCCTGGTCGGTCAGGTACCAGAACGGCCCGAGGATGAAGGTGTGGAGCACACCGGCGGCATCCTCGACCTGCAGCTCGGGCATCCCCGAACCGGGACCGGCCAGGAACTGCACCACGACGCCCTCCACCGTCACCGTCTCCGCGGTGGCGATGAGCGGCCCGGAGCGGTCGCGAGTGCCCCGCTGGCCGTTCCCGGCGAAGGCGGACCCTGTCACGGCGAGGGACAGGAGAACCAGACCTGCGATCTTGAGCTTGTTCATGAAACCCCCCTTTCGTTGTGCCGCCCCTCGTGGGCAGCCGGCGAGGAGGACTTCAAGTTCCATGCCGAGTTGTCGAGTCTCTCTTATATTATTGTTAATAAATATGTTACGTTATAACAGTCGGATCGAAACTGGCTTTCCGCTGGGGCCGGACGACGCGGGTGCGAGTTGTCGGGCCCCGGGGGCCGGGTCACCGTGACCCCTCAGCCGCGGCCGCCGCCCGGTCGGCCGCCCTGATGCCCCGGTCGTGGCGCGGGCATCCTCGAGTCCGGTGCTGGCTGCCCGTCACGGAACCCGGGTTCGCTCCCGGGTGCGCGGAGGCCACCGCGCCAGTTCTCCTCGCTGGCGCCGCGGTGCAGCAGCGCCCGCTGCGGCGGCGTGCGCGGACCGAAGCGGCAGAGCTCGCCGGCCGCGACGGCGGTCACCGGGAACCCCGGCGTCGTCGGCCGCACCTCGACGGTGCCCACGAATACCGCCACGACCCCACTGCCGTCGCCCGCGACCTCGACGCCGTACCGCGTCCCGCGCACCGCCAGGAGCGCGCCGGGCGTCGCCACGAGGCGGTCGTCCGACCCGGTGATTGCGTCGAAGACCGCCTTGAGGCCGCCGCGCTCGAGCACCAGCAAGACGCCCGGTTGCGGACCGCCGAGGCGCGCGCGTGTCGAGGAAAGGATCTCGAAGCGGACGGCGTGGGAGGCGACCTCGACGACGGCGCGGCCACGCCACCCGGTGCGCACCTCGTCGCCGGCGACGCCGGTTTCGCCGGCCTTGACGTGCCGCTCGACGCCGTCGTGGCGCACGTGCACGGCGCTCTTGACCTCGGCGAAGCGGTACTCGAGCGGGGCCTCCGGCGGCACCACCGCGAGTGCC
>NCBR01000041.1 GCA_002279285.1 Acidobacteria bacterium 37-71-11 | reverse complement strand
TCCCTTCGCTTCGCTCAGGGCCATCGACACCCCGGCGCGGCTCGCCCGTCCGGGACCCGCGGGCGCAGGAGCGGATGGCCACCCGCGGCACCGGCGGATTGACGACACCCCCGCCCACAAGTCGGAGGTTCTGCTCAAGGACCAAAAGCCTAACAGGACCCAGAGCCAACAGCAGGATCTCCGCCTGGCGGGGGGTGGTGGCCAAGACCGCCCAGCGGGCGTAGGCCGATTTCGCCGGAGCGTGCGGGCCCCGAGCGGGCGTCCCGCGGTGGGGTGTCGATGGCCACGCCGGAGCGCAGCGGAGGCGGGGAACAGCGAGGGGCCCCGCCGCGGGACGCCCTGCTCGGTCACACGCGCAGGCGGGTCGGAGGGCGGCGCTCGATGCGCCGCCCGAGCGACCACGGCCGCAGCCCGCGGGGCAAAAATCGGCCGCGCCGCGCAGGGGAGATCAGCCGGAGGCCCGCCTGCGCCCGGATGCGCACCACGCGAAGTACACGGGGATGCCGGTGAGCACGATGGCGAGCCCGGGCCAGGTCGTCTGCGTCTTGTAGACGATCAGCACGGCGGAGATCACGGCGGCGGCCGCGATGTAGAGTGCCGGCACCACCGGATAGCCGAACGCGCGGTACGGACGGGGGGCGTCGGGGCGCGTGCGCCGCAGGACGAACACCGCCGCGATGGTGAGGATGTAGAAGAGCAGGACCGCGAACACGACGTAGTCGAGCAGGTTCGAGTAGACGTTGCCGTACTGCGGCGCGCCGGCGGCATCGCGGACGAGTTGGCCGCCCACGTCGCGCAGCCGCGTGCGCGGCAGCACGAGCAGCGACGCCCACACGCACTGCAACACCAGGCCGACGGCCGGCACGTGGTGCCGGTTCAGCCGCCCGGTCGCCCGGAAGAACAGGCCGTCTTTGGCCATCGCCCAGTACACCCTGGCGCCGGCCAGGATCAGGCCGTTGTTGCAGCCGAACGTCGAGATCACGATCGCGACCGCCATGATCGATGCCCCCGCGCCGCCGAAGATCGTCTGCAGCGCCGCGGTCGCAACGCGGTCGTCGGGCGCGTGCTGGATCGCCGCGATCGGCAGCGTCACGACGTACGCCACGTTGGCGAGCACGTAGAGCGTGACCACGAGGCCGGTGCCCGCCGCCATCGCGATCGCCAGCGTGCGGCGCGGGTCCCTCACCTCGCCGGCGGCGAAGGTGATGTTGTTCCAGGCGTCGGAGGAGAACAGCGAGCCCACCTGCGCGACGCAGAACGCCACGACGAGGCCGAAGAGGCCCGACGCGGCGGTCACCGACGGCACGAAGCCGAGGTCCGGCGTGATCGCGGCCACGCCGTGCGGCACCCACGCTGCCGCGAAGTTGGCGCGGATCGCGCCGGAGTTGGCGCCGGCGATCAGGCCGACCACGATGAGACCGAACACCGCCAGGGTCTTGGTCGAGGTGAAGACGTTCTGGATCCACCTCGCGAGCGCCAGGCCGCGGGTGTTAATCCAGGTGAGGACCACGAGCATGAGGATGCCGACGAACTGCTGGGTGGAGAGGCTCACCGCGTAGCTCGCCGAGAGGTCGATCGGCGGGACGATCCAGTTCGCCGGCGAGATCGCCGGCACGAGCACGCCGAGGAAGCGCGAGAACGCCACCGCCACCGCGGCGATCGTCCCGGTCTGGATCACCAGGAACAGCGCCCAGCCGTAGAGGAACCCCCAGAACGGCGAGTACGCTTCGCGCAGGAACACGTACTGGCCGCCGGCTTCCGGCATCATCGCCGCCAGCTCGCCGTAGGCGAGCGCCGCCGCCACCGTCAGCAGGCCGCTCGCGATCCAGACGACCAGCAACCACCCGGCCGAGCCGACCTGGCGGGCGATGTCGGCCGAGACGATGAACACGCCGGAGCCGATCATCGAACCCGCCACCACCATCGTGGCGTCCCACAGGCCCAGGCCACGGACGAAACCCGACGAGTTCGCCTGCGACGACCCGACGCTGTCTTTCACTCGCCCCCCCCGGATGCGCCCGCACGTGCTGCCTGCCGGCTGCTGCGAAGTTGTCGCATCGTATCGGCCCGCGCCGCGCGCCGTCAATGGCCAACGGCGTCAGGGAACGCGAACCGTGCGGTCGGTCCCGCTTGACCGGAAGACCCGGGGAGTCCTAGCGTATGCGCCGGGGTCGATGGCGATGGTACGCCCACGCGTCTGGCACGCGCTCCTGTTGCTGCCGTTGCTCGCCATCGCGGGGTGGCTCGTCGTGCGCGGCCGCACCACGCGTGACGACCCGGCGGCGGTGCTGGCGGCGTTGCGCGCGGCCGGAGGGCCGTCGCTCCCCGCACCGGCCGCCGCCGGCGCCGCCGCGCGTTCCGAGCCCTCGTCGTACAACCGCGACTCGCTCTACGAGTACATCGACGGCGCCGCCGAGTCGTACCTCGCGCGCGGCTTCGAGCGCTGCGTGGTGGCGACCTACACCTTTCCCTCCACGACGGCCGACGCGCTCGACGTGACCGCCGAGGTCTACCGCTTCGCCGCGCCTGCCGGCGCGCGCGAGCAGATGACCTCCGAGCGGCCGATGGGGGCCGCGCCGGTTGCCGGCGTTACGGATGCGTTCGCCGATCCCTCGACGCTGGTCGCGTGCCGCGGCCGCGACTACCTCAAGCTGACCGCGCTCTCGGCCGGGCCGGGCGAGGGCAAGGCCCTGGCCGGCCTTGCCGCCGCCTGGCAGAGGCAACCGTGAGCCGGCGCGTTGAGCCGACGATCACGCGGCGCGAGGCGCTGCTGCGCCTCTCCTCGACGGTGGCCGCCGCTGCCGCGGTGGGCGCGGGCGTCGTCGCGTTCCACGACCGCCGCACGGTGACGGCGGCGCCGGTCGCCATCCCCGACTGGCGCACGCCTCCCGGCGGTCAGGGGCCGGCGGCGGCGGCCCGCGGCGGCGACCCGGCCACCAACGTCCGCCGCGCGGTCGCCGCGCTCGGTGGGATGGACCGCTTCGTCCGTTCCGGCGAGAGCGTGCTCATCAAGCCCAACGTCGGGTGGGACCGCATCCCCGAGCAGGCGGCGGATACCGACCCGAACGTCGTCGCCGAACTGGTGCGCCTCTGCCGCGCCGCGGGCGCCCGGCGCGTCGTGGTGGCCGACATCTCCTGCAACGATCCGCGCCGCTGCTTCGCGAGTTCCGGCATCCTGGCCGCGGCCGGCGCTGCCGGAGCCGAGGTGCTCGACGCGCGGCGGTTGCGCCTGGTGCCGGCCGGACTTTCCGGCCTCGCTGAAGGGCTCGAGGTCGTCGAGGAGCTGCTGCGGGCCGACCGCGTGATCAACGTGCCGGTGGTCAAGCATCACTCCCTGTCGCGCGTCACCATCGGGATGAAGAACTGGTTCGGCGTCCTCGGCCAGGGGCGCAACCGCCTGCACCAGGACATCGACATGGCCGTGGCCGAGTTGGGGGCCACCTTCCACCCGACGCTGACCGTGGTGGACGCCACCCGCGTCCTCACCGCCAACGGGCCGGTCGGCGGCTCCCTCGCCGACGTGCGGACGGTCGGGGCGGTGCTCGCGGCCACCGACCCGGTACTCGCCGACGCCTGGGGTGCGGCGCTGCTCGGGCACCGGCCGGACACGCTCGGCTTCATCGCCCAGGCGGAGCGGCGCGGCCTCGGGCGCGCCGACCTCGCGCTGGTCATGGAGCTTGGCACCGCATGAGGTGGACGATCCGCATCCGCGCGCTCTACCAGGCGTTCTTCCTGCTGCTGTTCGTCTGGTTGCTGGCGCGCCTCGCCGCCGGCGACCCCCGCGCCTTCCCGTTCACCGTGTTCCACCACGCCGACCCGCTCAGCGCAACCGGCACGGCGCTTGCAGCCGGGACGATCCCGGGCGCGCTGGTCTGGGCGGCGGCGCTGATCGCGCTCACACTCGTGCTCGGCCGCGTTTTCTGCGGCTGGCTCTGCCCGCTCGGCACGCTGCAGCAGCTGGCCAGCTTTCTCTTCTCCGGGCGCACGCGGCGCGAGAGTCTGAGCGTGAACCGCTACCGGCGCTGGTACGCCCTCAAGTACTACATCCTCGCCGCGCTCCTGGTCGGCGCGCTCGCCGGGACGCTGCAGACCGGCCTCCTCGACCCGCTCTCGCTCGCGGCTCGCGGCCTCGCCTCGGGACTCTGGCCCGCCATCCCTGGCGGGCGGCCGGCGCCGGGCGGCTGGGTCGCGGCGCTGCTGCTGCTCGGGATCGTGCTGGCGAGCCGCTGGATCCCGCGCCTGTTCTGCCGCGCCTTCTGCCCGCTCGGCGCGCTGCTCGGGGTGTTCGCGCGCTTCGCGGTGTTCCGGATCCATCGCGGCAGCGAAGCGTGCACCTCGTGCACGCTGTGCGCCTTCGCCTGCCAGGGCGCCGACGAGCCGCTCGGACACCACCGGGTCGGGGAGTGCATGGTCTGCCTGAACTGCCTCCCCGCCTGCCCCGAGCAGGCGATGAGCTACAGCGCGCTGCCACCCCTCCCGGAACCGCCTCGGCAGCCCGACCTCTCGCGCCGCACCTTGGTTGGCACGGTGCTCGCCTCGCTCGCGGTCACACCGCTGCTGCGCGCGACCGGCGGCGGTCGCACAGCGGCCCGGGCGCGGCTGCTCCGTCCGCCCGGCGCGCTCGCCGAGACCGATTTTCTGGAGCGCTGCGTCAAGTGCTCCCTCTGCCAGCAGGCGTGCCCGACCGGCGCGATCCAGTTTGCGATCGCCGAGGCCGGGGTGGAAGGGTTCTGGACACCCGTGGTCGTGCCTCGCCGGGGGTGGTGCGAGTTCGCCTGCACCCGCTGCGGCGAGGTCTGCCCGACGGCGGCGATCACACGCTTGACGCCGGCGCGCAAGACCGGCTACGACGGCAAACCGCCGGTGCGCATCGGCACCGCGTTCGTGGACCGCGGGCGCTGCCTGCCGTGGGCGATGCAGACCCCGTGCATCGTGTGCGAGGAGATGTGCCCGACCGACCCCAAGGCGATCTGGTTCGAGGAGGCCGTCGAGACGGCCCGCGACGGCACCGCGCGCAAGTTGCAGCGCCCGCGGGTGGACGCCGCCCGCTGCGTCGGGTGCGGCATTTGCGAGAACAAATGCCCCGTCGGCGAAGAGGCTGCGATCCGCGTCACATCGGTGGGCGAGACCCGCGACCCGCTGAACCGCCTCCTGGCCGGGAGCGCAAAGACGTGACCCGGGAGTTGCGTTTGCCCGCGCGCGGCCTTATTCCTTGTGGTATGCGACGCTGGGCGCGGGGCCTGGGTTTGCTCGTGGGGGTGCTCATGGCGACGAACACGGTGCGCGCCGAGGTGCGCCCGCCCGCAGTGGCGGGCTCGTTCTACGCCGGCAACGCCGCGCAGCTCGAGAGCGACGTGAGGGGCTACCTGCGAACGGGCGCGGCGGCCGGAGGGCCGCCGGTCGCGCTGATCGCGCCCCACGCCGGGTACGTGTTCTCGGGTGCGATCGCCGGCAAGGCGTTCGCCGCGCTCGCCGGGGCGAAGGTCACGCGGGTGATCCTGCTCGGTCCGTCGCACCAGGTCGATTTCAGCGGCGGCGCCCTGCCGTCGCCCGGGATCACGGCGTTCGCCACGCCGCTCGGCGAGGTGCCGGTGGACCGCGCCGCGGTGGCGGCGCTCGCCAGGTGGCCGGAGTTCGCCGGGCCCGCGCGCGCGCACGACCGCGAGCACTGCCTCGAGGTCGAGCTGCCGTTCCTGCAGGCCACCGTCGGCGCGGTGCCGATCGTCCCGATCATCGTCGGCGCCGGCACGGACCGGGCGCTCGCGCTCGCCATGGCGCGGCGCCTGGCGGAGCTGGTCGGGCCCGGCACCCTGGTGGTGGCGTCGTCGGACTTCACCCACTACGGCGCCGCGTACGGCTACCAGCCGTTCCCCGCCGACCGCTCGCTTCCGGCCACGCTGGTCGCGCTCGCGCGTTCAACCGCCGGGCGTGCCGCGGCGATTGACCCCCGCGGCTTCTCACAGCAGATCGACACGAGCGGCGACACGGTGTGCGGCGCGCGCCCGATCACGGTGCTCCTTGATCTGCTCGCCCACGCCTTCCAAGGCGCCGGCACCATCGCTGACGTGACGACTTCCGCGGCGGTCAGCGGCGACCTGTCGCAAGTGGTCGCCTACGCCGGCGTGGACTTCACCGGGCGCTGGGGCGCGTGGCGCGAGGACCCGCCGCCGCCGCGCCTGACGACCCTGAACGCCACCGAGCAGAAGGCAGCGCTGGCGTTGGCGCGCGCCGCCCTCGCGACGCACCTCACCCACGAGGGGCAGCTTGCCGACTGGTACGCGGCGCATACGGTCACGGGCAACCTGGCGGCCCCGGCCGGGGTGTTCGTGACCGTGAACAACCGCGGTGCCAAGGCGCGCACCCACGGCAAGCTGCGCGGCTGCATCGGCACGATGGAGGCGCGCGAGCCGCTCGTGGACGCGATCGTGGATGCGGCGGTCTCGGCCGCCCACGACCCGCGCTTCCCCGCGCTCGCCGCGTCCGAGCTCCCGGAGGAGGCGCTCGAGGTCTCGGTGCTCTCGCCGATGCACGCCGTCGCCGGTCCGGACGACATCGTCCTCGGCACCCACGGCGTGCTGCTCTCCAAGGGCAGCCGGCACGCCGTGTTCCTGCCGCAGGTGGCGGCCGAGACCGGATGGGACCTGTCGACGTTCCTCTCGGCGCTGGCGCAGAAAGCCGGGTTGCCCCCAGACGCCTGGCGCAGCGGTGCCCGTTTCGAGGTGTTTACCGCGCAGGTATTCGGCGAGGAGTGATCGGGGGCGCCGGGCCCGGTCAACGCCCACACGCATTTGCGTTTGCGGCCCCGCCTATCGGGTGGGGGGCTGGCCGAACCAGCACTGCGGCGCGAGCCGGGCCGCCGCGGTGAAATGTTCCGCGGCCGAAGCCCGGTCGCCCGCGGCGACCAGCGCGTCGGCGAGGATGCGCTGTGCCAGCGCCGTCCACAGCCGCGCCTCGATGTCGATGCGGCTCATCGGCGCCAGCGCGCCGAGCGCCGAGCGCGCTTCCCCCACCGCCGACGCAGCCTGCCCCGACTCCGTCTGCGCCCGGGCCGCGAGGAGCCGCGCGAGCGGCCCGATCTCGTCGTCGTCGGCAAGCGCCAGGGCATCGCGCTCGGCCCCCGCCGCGTCGCCGTCGCGTTCGAACTGAGCCCAGCGCTGCAAGACGCGGTCGGCCCGGAAGAGCGTAATGTCCGCGCCGGACACGTTGAACGACGAGGGGGACCACAAACCCCGGCAGAACGCCCAGATCGGCTCGAACAGGACGAGCAATTGCGGCGCCTGGGCCACGCTGGCACCCGACACGCGACTGACCACGCGCCGGTACAGCGCCTCGTCTCCCTCGCGGGTGGCGAGCAGCAGCAGATCGAACGCGGCGTCGACCCCGCGCCTCCCCGCCAGTCGCGGGCGGACCGCCTCCGAGAGCGCATCTACCGCCGCCGCCGTCCGACCGCTGATCGCGAGCTGTTCGCCCAGGCGCAGCCAGAGATCGGACTCCTCCGGCGTGCTCTGCAGAGCGGCCTTGAGCAGCGCCACCGCGTCGTCGTGGCGGCCGGCGAGCGCCAGGGAGCGGGTGAGCATCAGGGTGCTCGCCAGTTGCATCGGCGGCTCGGCGAGGACATTGGCGTGGCCCTGGTCGAGCGCGGTCACGACCCGGTCCGGGTTCTCGCGCCCCGCCTCGATCTCCAGGCACGCGACAGCGAGGGCGTCCCAGAAGCGCCGCCGGGGCTCGGGCCCGCGCCCGAACAGCGGCGAGGTGCGCGGGTTGCCGGAGGCGTCGAGCTCCACCACCGTCTCGCCGGCCCGCACCGTGATGCCCGAGCGGCCGGCCGCCACCACCTTGGTCTCGCCCCGGTAGGCTCCGAGCGGCACGTACGCGACCACCGGGGAGACCGAGGTCGCCTTGACGAACTGCCAGTCCGAGGCCAGGTCCGGTGAGGGCCCGGGAGACGGCGCCGCGAAGCCGCCGTGGGACGCGGGATCGAGGATGACGGCGACCGCCTGGTAGCCGAGCCGGTTGTTGATCCCGGTCGCGATCAGCTCGCGACGCCCTCCGGCGAGGGCGGCGACAAACAGGCCGGTGATATAGCCCGAGTTGAACAGCACCGGCCCCGGCCGCGCCCCGTGCGCCGCGTCCCAGATTCCGACCACCGAGGGGAACCACGGAAGCGACTGGTTGATCCAAGCGAGCGCCGGATGCGCCCCACCGAGGTCGAGCGCGAACAGCGTCGCCCTGTCCACCGTCGGGCCGACCCCGGGGAAGCGGGTCACCAAGTCGGTGCGGCCGACCGAGGCGAAGCGCGCGCGCTCGCGCCCATCCGCCCCGACCACGGCGATGTCTTCGGTCCCGGCCGGCTGCCCCCGCCCGGCGGGGGCGCTGCTGACCGCCACCTGGGGCGCGCCCTCGCCGAGGAAGTCGCCGACCACCGCGTCCAGCGCCGCACCGGGCACCCGGCGCCGCCAGAGCTCGTGGTGGCGCGCGTCGATCACGACGAGTTGGTCGCGCGTGACTCGCACTGCGGCCGGCACGCCGCGATGGGCGCCGGTCCAGGCGGCGACGAGGCCACCCACCGCCAGCACCGCAGCCACCGCCAGCACCGCCCGCCGCCAGAAGCGCGGCGACACCAGCACCCGCTTGCGCCGCAACGCGTCGAGGGCGCACGCGGCATCGGGCCAGCGGTCGCGCGGGGACTTCTCGATCAGACGTCCGACGAAGCGCGCGAGCCACGCGGGGCAGTCGGGCCGGAGCGAGCGCACGTCCGGGGGCGAGGCGTGCAGGTGCTTGTCCGCCACCTCGAAGCTCGAGTTCCCGTCGAACGGCATCCGCCCGGCGAGCAGGTGGAAGAGCGTCACGCCGAGGCTGTAGAGGTCGGCGCCGGGGGTGGGATCGAGCCCGCGGATCTGCTCGGGGCTCATGTAGCCGGGGGTACCGACCGCCATCGCGGTCGCCGTGAGGTCGCGACTGCCCTCCAGCGACCGGACCAGGCCGAGGTCGGCCAGACGCACACACCCCTTGTCGTCGAGCAGCAGGTTCGACGGTTTGACGTCGCGGTGCACGATCCCCCGGCTGTGCAGGTACGCGAGCACGCCCAGGACGTCGTCTGCGACCGCGACGGCCTGGCCGATCGGGAGGGGGCCGTCCTCCACGCGCGCCGCCAGGCTTCCACCGCTCACCCACTCCATCGTGACCGCCAGGCGGCCGCCCGCCTCGATCAGCTCGAACACCCGCACCAGGCTCGGGTGCGAGAGCGACCTTCCGAGGCGGACCTCCCGGCGCAGCCGCTCGCGCTGGGTCTCGCTGAGATTGTCGCGGAAGACCTTGACCGCCACCCACTCGCCGAGCTCGAGGTCGCGGGCGAGCCACACCTCCGCTTGCCCGCCGTTTCCGAGCAGGCGGGTCGCCTGCCAGCGCGGGGGCAAGGTGAACGGCAGGGCGGGGGCCTCCGCCTCGGCCCCGAGGAACGTCAAGGTCTTGGAACGGTTGGACTCGGCGTCACCCGGCATTCTGGGTGAATTATAGCTGGAGATGCGCGCTGCACGCTTTCGGAGCGCGAAGACCGGCGCGCCGGGCGGGGCTCCTACCAGGTGAACTTCACACCCAGCTCGAAGCGTCGCGGCGCGAGGAGGAGGCGCGGCGCGCGGTAGGCAAAGTCCGGGCTGTTGTGCGCCTCCTCGATCCGGATGGGACCCTGGTTGTTGAGCGCGTTCATCACGTCGAGAATCAGCTTGAACCGGCCGCCGCGAGGGATCGGGATGGCGTAGCCGAGGCGAAGGTCCACGGTGGCGTACGCGGGGTCCTTTTCGGTACCGGCCCGCACGTAGCTGCCGTCCGGGCGGCGGTGGTTGTAATAGATGTCGTAGCTCCCCGGCCGGAAAATGTCGGACTCGGTGAAAACGGCGCCGCTGTTCCAGTAGACGAGCGCGCCGAGTTCGACGTTCCACGGCGTGCGGTACGACCCGAACGCCTTGACCTGGTGCTCGATCGTGCCCGGCAGGGGACCGTACATGTACGGCTGGCGGGGGTCGAGGTCGACGAAGTCGCCCTGCAGGTTGGCGTCGCCGTTCGAGGTGCTATTGCCCTCGGCGCGCTTCCACGAGTACTGCAGGCTGGCGCCCCAGACGCCCGCGAAACGGCGCTCGAGGCTGAGGTCGATCCCCCACGCCCGCCGCTTGCCGCCGACGAGGTTGCCGAGGAAGTAGTTGACCGAACCCGGCCCGGACGCCGGATACCCGAAATCCGCCGGCGTCAGGGCCAGCCGCCCGGCAACGGCGGGATCGAAGTAGACCGCGGGGTCGTAGTCCTCGATCAGGTTGTCCTCGCGGCGGTGGTAGAGCTGGGCGAGGAAGCCGACGGTGGGCGTGAGGTTGACGCCGTACACGAGCTGGACCTCGGTCGCCACCTGGTTCTTGAGGTTGGGCGCGAAACCGGCATCGCGGGCAAGCGTTGCCGAGCCCCTCGTCCGGTAGGAAAACCAGCTGTCGCCGAGGAACACTTCGTCCGCCCAGATGCTCCCCGAGAGGTTGCCGGCGAAGCGGATCATCGGCGACAGCAACGGGTCGGAGTACCGGCCGTAGGCGAGGGACAGCTTCTGCCGCCCGTCGCCGTCGACGTCCCAGCTGATCCCCAGCCGCGGGTAGACCGCCGGGGCCATCGCCAGGATCGTCGAGCCGTCCGAGGCGAAGTAGCGGATCTTCTCCACCCTCGCCCCGGCGGCGACCGACCACCGGCCGAGCCGCCAGTCGTCCTGGAGGAAGAACGCCCAGTCGGTCTGGCCGACGTTGTTGACGCCGGCGTACTCCAGTTGCTGGCGCAGGAAGTTGACCCCGGCCACGTTCCCCGCCGTCGAGCCGAACCGGGCGGCCGCGAACTCCGCGGGCGTGAGGACGCCGTTGTGGTCGGCGTCGAGGGCGCGGAAGGCGTCCGACGCCGGCGCCAGCAGGAGCGTCCTGTAGATGACGTCGGCCTCGCTGGCCGGGAGCAGGTTGAGGTCGCGCGCACCGCCCAGGGTAAGCCCGGCCATTGGCGGCGCCAGCGAGGTCATGCTGTCGCCGAAGATCCGCTCGGTGCTGTTCGCCTCCTCCCACCTCTGCCACTGAACGCCGGCCTTGATCTGATGGTCGCCGAAGGCGTGCACGAACCGGGTGACGGCGAGGCTGGCCTGGCGCTTGCGCTGCACCGTCCGGCTCGCGTCCCCCGAGGACCCGAGGTCGCGCAGGTACGCCGGCACCGCCTCCCCCGGCTCGTAGAGCACCGTGTTCGAGGGCCCGGCGCCCGGGTCGGCGGGCACGGCCTTCGTGTCGCGCCGCGAGTCGAAGAACTGCGACTCGAGCAGGGTTACAGCCGCCAGCATGCGCTGGTACGACAGCCCGTAGGTGAGCGCGTCGTCCTTGCCCTCGGCGTATCGGTTCGGCGGGGTGTTGACGTCGCGGCTGCCGTCGGTCCGCCGCAGGTCGGCGTATGCGACCGCCGTGAGGAGGTCCTCATCGCTCGGCCGCAACGTCAGCTTGCCGAGGCCGTTGCTGCGGCGGAAGCCGTACGTCTCGCGCCGCGGCACCGGGCTCGCCGAGGCAGAGAGCTCGACGTCGTCGCTGTTGCTGCGCTCCTGCCCGGCGGCGAAGAACCACGCCCTGTCGCGCGCGAGCGGGCCACCGATCGCAAAGCCGCCGTCGTGTTTGTCCTCCCGCGCCGAGCGCAGTCGCGAGTCGCCGGTCGCGAAGCCGGCGTACATCGACGGCTTTTGCAGGAAGTAGTCGACCGAGCCCGACATGGTCGGGCCGCCGGGCCGGGTGACGATGTTGGCGACGTACCCCGAACCCCCCGGGTACTGGGCCGGCAGCCCGGAGGTGATCACCTCCTCCTCCAGAATCGCGTCGTTGTCGAGCGCCATCGCGCCGGTGCCGCCGGCCATGTCGGTGAGGTTGAAGCCGTCCAGGAGGTAGGTGTTGTCGCGCGACCCCATGGCGGCGCCCCGGTCGTAGTAGAAGTTGCCCGACTTGGAGGCCGGCTCGTAGCGTGTTTCGATCCCGTCCGAGTTGGGCACCACGTTGACGCCGGGGACGAGCTGCGCGTAGGCGCGGTAGTCGCGCCCGACCGGAATCGCTTCCACCTCTTCGGCCGTGATGTGCGCCGCGACCGTCGCCGATCGCGTGTCCACCGTCGGTAAGGGTTTACTGACCACGACCGTCTCGTGCACCGTTTCCACCCGGAGGGGGATCACCAGCTCCACCGCCTGGTCCTGAACCAGGCCGATCTCTCGCTCCGCCGTCTCGTACCCGGGCCGGCTCACCCGCACCCGGTACCGGCCGGGCAGCAGCCCGGCCAGCAGGACCTTCCCGCGGGCGTCGGCTGCGGCCGTCCTCGGGGCGATCAGCGAGCGCGACGCAACCGCCACTGCCGCCCCGGCCATCGCCGTGCCGCCGGGACCGGTCACGGTGATCAGGATGCTGCCGGAGTTGTCGGCGCTCAGCCACGCGCCCAGTACGGCAAAGAGCGCCCAGAGCCAGATCCAGTTGCGCAGCCCCACATCCCCCCCAAAATGAACGATGCGCAGCGACTGGGCGCGGCGCGAGGACGCAGCATGCACGCCGCCAGGTCCCCGCGTCAACGGGGAGCGCTCGTCTTCCCCTGCGTGGTCTCGTGCTTTGCCCCTCGGGTGAAGCGGCGTTCGGGCGGGTGGCCTGGCGTTTCTCTTCACTGCGTGAGGCTGTCTCGTTTTGCCCCGCGGGCTGCGGCCGTGTCGCTCGGGCGGCGCATCGAGCGCCGCCCTCCGACCCGCCTGCGCGTGCGACCGAGCTGGCCAGATCGACGGG
>NCBR01000214.1 GCA_002279285.1 Acidobacteria bacterium 37-71-11 | reverse complement strand
AAGCAAGAGACCTCGAAGTGGAAGACGAAGCTCCGCCACGGGGTGCACGACCGGAGTATCCTCAACGAGGGGACGAGGTGCGCGGCACGTTGAACCGTCGGGAACTGGCACGGCTCGCGATCTTGAGCGCCGCTGCAGCGACCCGCCTACCTGCGGTGGCCGCTGCATCTCCCATGCGCCGCGGGCGTGTCGGCCTCGCCCCTCTCGGGGCCACGACCGGCCGGGCGGTCGAGCCGGCGGCCGCGCGCCGGGCGGTTTCGGCGGCGCTCGAGGCGGCCACGGGGTTGGGGGATGCGCACGCGGCGGTCGCCGCGCTGTTTAGGCCCGATGCCACGGTCGGAATCAAGGTCAATTGCTTGGGCGGTCCTAACCTGTCGCCGCGCGTCGACCTCGTGACCGCCCTCGCCGCGCTGCTCGCCGAGCGCGGCATCCCGCGCCGCCGGATCATCGTGTTCGACCGCTCCAGCCGCGAGCTCGCACGCGCCGGCTTCGCCGTCCGCCGCGACGGCGCTGGGTTCCTCTGTGTCGGCATCGACAACGACTACGACCGCGAGCCCTCGACCTCGGGCGAGATCGGCTCGTGCTTCGCGCGCCTGGTCTCCACGACGTGCACTGCGCTGGTCTCGTTCGGCGTCGTCAAGGACCACGACCTGGCGGGCGTCTCCGCCGGACTCAAGAACCTCTACGGGCTGATCCACAACCCCAACAAGTACCACGACCACAACTGCGACCCCTACGTCGCCGACGTTGCCAACCACCCCTTCGTGCGCGGCAAACTGCGCCTCGTCGTCCTCGACGGCGTCGTCGCGCAGTGCCACGGCGGCCCGGCGTACCGGCCGGACACGGCCTGGCCCCTCGGCCTGGTCGCAGCCTCCACCGACCCGGTGGCGGCGGACGCCTGGGCCTGGAAGGTGATCGACGCCGAGCGCGTGCGGCGGGGCCTGCCGACCCTCGCCCAAGCCAAACGGCCGCCGCGGTTCCTGGCGACCGCCGCGCGCTACGGCCTCGGCGTGGGCGACCCGGCGGCGATCGTCGAGGTACGGGCGTGACCGCCACGTTCACCCGCCGCGACGTGGCAGTGGCCGCGTGCGCTGGGGCCGCGGCCGCGCTGCTCCCTCGTCCGGCCGATGCCGCACCCCCGGCGGTTGGCGCCCCCGTCCCCGCGGATGACCTGCCGGCCCGCGAGGCGTCGTGGTACCGCAAGCTTCCGGAGGGGCGGGTGGAGTGCCAGCTCTGCCCGCGCGGGTGTCAGGTCGCGGACGCCGAGCGCGGCGCGTGCGGGGCGCGCGAGAACCGGGGCGGCACCTACACCACCCTCGTGTACGGCTCGGCGTGCGCGGTCCATGTCGACCCGATCGAGAAGAAACCGTTCTTTCACGTCCTCCCGGGTGCCCAGGCGTTGTCGTTCGCGACGGCGGGGTGCAACGTCGAGTGTAAGTTCTGCCAGAACTGGGAGATCTCCCAGTTCCGTCCGGAGCAAGTCGCGTCCGTCTGGCTGCCGCCCGAGGCGCTCGCGGCCATCGCCCGGCAGAAAGGCGTGCCGCTGCTGGCCGCGACCTACTCCGAACCGGTGGTGTTCTGGGAGTACGTGCGCGACGCCGCCGCCGCGTGCCGGGCGACGGCGGTGCGCCCCGTCGTGGTCTCCAACGGCTTCATCCAGGAGCAACCGCTCAAGGACGTGCTGCCGCTCCTCGCCGCGATCAAGGTGGACCTCAAGGCGTTCTCGGAGCGCTTCTACCGGGAGGTTGTGCGCGGCGAGCTGAAGCCGGTGCTCAAGTCCCTCGAGGTGATCCGCGCGAGCGGCGCCTGGTTCGAGATCGTGGTGCTGCTCATTCCCGGTCTCAACGACTCCGAGGCGGAGGTGCGGGCGCTGGCGCGCTGGGTCAAGGCCAACCTGGGCGGTGAGGTGCCGGTGCACTTCACCCGCTTCCACCCCACCTACAGGCTCACGAACCTGCCCCCGACGCCGCTCGCGACCCTGGAACGCTCATGGCAGATTGCGAAGGCCGAGGGGCTCGCCTTCGCCTACCTTGGAAACGTGCCGGGGCACCCCGGCGAGAGCACGTTCTGCCCCGCCTGCGGCACCCGTCTCGTCCACCGCATCGGTTTCGAGGTGCTGGAGAACAAGCTCACACGCGGCCGCTGCCCGGCATGCAGCCGGACGATCCCCGGCGTCTGGTCCTGATCCTGCGGTCGGTTACCACGCGGGGATCGCCGAAGGTAGGTACCTCCGCGCGTCCGTCCGTCGCAACGGAGCGTGGGCCTGGGCTACACTCCCATCCCGGAGGTGGCCGTGCAGCAGACGAACGAGGCGTTGCCTCGCGAGATCCTCGATTCCGGTACGAAACTGCTCGTCAACCTATGCTCGATCTCCTCGGCGAGCGGTGATATCGCGGGCGTCCGGGCGGTTGCCGAGCGCATCGCGGCGGAGTTGGCGCGCCACGGCCTCGCCACCGAGGTGGTGAGCGAGCCGGACGACGATGGGAACGTGCTGCCCCTCCTGGTGGCGCGCGGGTCCGAAGCCGGCGTACACCCGCTCCTGCTGGTCGGGCACCTGGACACCGTCCTGGACGCCGTGCCGCCGAGGATCGACGACGGCATCCTCTGGGCCACCGGAGCGCTGGACATGAAGGGCGGCATCGCGATGCTGATCGCCGCCCTCGACCTGCTGACGTTGCGAGGCGAGACGCCGCCCGCCGACATCATGCTGGTGTGCGTGCCGGACGAGGAGGTCGGCGGCACGATTTCCGAGCGCGCCGTGCGGCGCTGGGGTCAGGGCGCCCGCGCCCTCCTCGTGATCGAGCCGGGAGAACGGCGGGGAGACGCGGAGACCCTCGTTGCCGGCCGCCGCGGCCTGTTCGAGTGGAAGCTCGAGGCCACCGGGCGCTCGGCCCACTCCGGGCTCGCCTACTGGCAGGGCCGCTCGGCGCTCGGAGCGGTCGCCGACTGGGCGGCCCAGGCGCAGCGCATGTCCGAGACCGGTCCCGGCGTGACCGTCAACGTGGCGAGGCTGGTCGGCGGCGACACCGATTTCGTCAACGGTCTGGCGGCGAACCACGCGCTGCTCGGGACCTCCCGCCGCCGCAACGTGGTCGCCGACCGCGCGATCGCGGAGGGCGAGGCGCGCTTCCTTACCGCCGCGGACGGCTTGCGCATCCTCGGTCGCCTGCAGCGCCTCACCGAGGGTATGGCGGCCACCCACGACCTCAGGATGACGTTCGCACAGGGGATGAGCGTCCCGCCGGTCGATCCCAACGGCCCAGGTGCGCCTGTGGTGCAGCGCGTCATCCAGCTCGCGGCTGAGCGGGGGTGGCGGCTGGAGGTCGAGGACGACCGCGGCGGCATCTCCTTCCCGAATTACATCGCTGACCCGGCGAAGGTCGCGATCGTGGACGGGCTCGGACCGGTCGGCGACGGGATGCACACGCGCGAGGAGCACCTCGACCTGCGGTCGTTCGAGCGCCGCATCGTCCTCCTCGCCGACCTACTCGTCGCGCTCGCGCCGCGCGACTGACCGCATCGCCCGGGCTCGATCGCATGGGGACGGAGAGGTCACCGTCCGCGCCCGCCGAGGAAGAGTTCCGCGAACGCCGCGTCGGTCTCGGCCTCGAGCACCGTGGCATCGGTCCCCCTCGTGCGAGCCGTTTGCTCGAGCACGAGCCGCACGTACGCCGGCTCGTTGGGCTTGCCGCGGTGGGGGACCGGTGCGAGGTACGGCGTGTCGGTCTCGAGGAGCAGACGCCCGGACGGCACCGCCAGCGCCGCCTCGCGGATGTTCTTCCCTTTCGGGAACGTCACCATCCCCGAGATGCCGATGAACAGGCCGCGCCGGCTCATCTCCTCGACCCCCGCCGCGCCCTCCGTGAACGAGTGCGCGACGCCTCGCACCCCGGGCGCGGCATCGAGCGCGGCGAGGAAGTCCTGCCACGCCTCACGGTGGTGCAACACGACCGGAAGGCCGCGTTCGCGCGCCAGGTCGAGTTGCCACGCGAGGACGCGCCGCTGGTCCTCGCGCGGGGAGAGGTCGTAGTGGTAGTCGAGACCAACTTCCCCGACCGCGACGATCCCCGGCGACTCGAGCAACGCCTCCAGCCGCCGCTTCCAGGCGGCGTCGCAGCGGCTCGCCTCGTGCGGGTGAAAACCGAGGGCGCCTACGATCCGGCCCTCGCCCGCGCCCGCCAACTCGGCGACCGCGTCGAGATCCTCGCGGCCCGTGGCGGGGACGAGGATCGCCGTCACGCCGGCATCGTCCGCGCGGGCGAGAACGTCGCGCCGTACGTCGGGCTCGAGCATTGCCAGGTGCGCATGCGAATCGATCACGACTGCCTCCTGCGCCAGTGTAGCCCGCTCTCAGCTGCTTTCTGGTGCGGCGGCACGCTGGGTAGTCTTCGCTGCGTGAAGACTGTCTTGCTCGCCGGTGCCGCGCGCGGGGTTGATTCTTCCCATCACTGCGTGAAGCGGCTATGTGGTGCCCAGCGGGCTTCAGCCGGGTCGCTGGAGCTTGTTGATCCTTCTTCCACTGCGTGGAGGCTTCATTGCTTGCCGGTCCCGCGGGTGGCCGGATGCGGGCCCGGGCGCCCCCGCGCCCGAGCCCGCATGCTCCTGCGCCCGCGACCGGACAGGGCGATCCGCGC
>NCBR01000213.1 GCA_002279285.1 Acidobacteria bacterium 37-71-11 | reverse complement strand
CCCCACGGTCTCCTCGCTCTCCATCTCGCCTCCCTGGCAACCTCGAAGGGGGGGCAATACTTCTGTCGCCAGGGGGTCAGTTTCTGCTGTCGCCCGACACCCCATGATCCGTGAGAACCCTGGCCCCATGATCTTGGGAAGTCACACAGGCCCCGGCCCCAACACGCGGTTTCGGGGCGGTCGTTTCGGACCACGACCCACGATCCACGATCCACGACCCACGACCCACGATCCACGTCTTTCTTCTCCGGTTGACCGCGGAAGCCAGGCGAGGTAAACTCACCGTTCCCCGTCGCATGGCGCCGGGGGTGGCAAGGGGTGAGACCATGAAGCGGACATTCCAGCCGAACAACCGGCGCCGGAAGAAGACCCACGGATTTCGGGCGAGGATGAGCACGCCCGGGGGACGGCGGGTGCTCGCGGCGCGCCGCCGGAAGGGGCGGAAGCGCCTGACTCCCTGAGCCGGCCGGGGGCGTTCTGGACAGGTTGCTGCGCCGTTCGGATTTCAAGCGCGTCTACGCCGGTGGGGCCAAGGTCGTCGGGAGGTACTTCGTCGTCTTCGCGCTTGCGGGGGAGGGCGAGGTGCGCCGTCTCGGGATCACGGCGACCCGCAAGATCGGCGGGGCGGTCGTGCGCAACCGCGCCCGGCGGCGCATTCGCGAGCTGGCGCGAACGCGCGAGGAACTGCTCGCCGGGTGGGGCGGTGAGATCGTGGTGAACGTCCGGCGCGCGTGCGCCGAGGTGGCGTGGGGCGCTCTGGCGGAGGAGTTCGAGCGGTGCATGAAGAGGGCAACGACCGCTCCGCGGCCGCCCGCGCCGTGATGGCTGCGCTGGCCGGGTACAAGCGGTGGGTTTCGCCGCTGCTGCCGCCGGCGTGCCGGTTCGCGCCCACGTGTTCCGAGTACATGCAACAGGCGATCGGTGTGCATGGGCTGAGGCACGGCCTCTGGCTCGGGGTGCGCAGGCTGGGCCGCTGCCACCCGTGGAACCCCGGCGGTTACGATCCGGTGCCGCCGCGCGAAAGGGGCTAGTGGATGGAAAAGCGCGTGCTGCTGGCGGCGGTCCTCTCCGGAATCGTGGTGATCATCTGGTTCTCGTTGTTCGCGCCGAAGCCGCCGAGCGCTCCCGCCGGGCCGCCACCGGTGGCCACGGGTGCGGCGAGTCCGGCGGGTCCCGCGGGCGCGCCGGCGCCCGCAGCCCAGGAAGCCGCAACGCCGGCGGTGCCGGCCGGTCCCGTGGTGGCGGCGGAGGTGGGCGAGGACGCGGCTCCGATCGCGCTCGCGGGCGACGGCTGGCACGCCACGGTGGACCCGCGCGGCGGGGTGATCTCCTCGCTCATCCTCGATGGGTACCGCGACGACGCCGGGGCGCCTCTGGAACTGGTCCGCGCCGGCGGCGCACCGCCGCTGTCGGTTGCCGCCCCCGGAGCCTGGAATGAGGCGCTGTATACGGTAAAGCGCGAGGACGGCGGCGTGCGGTTGCGCTGGAGCGACGGAGCCGGGAACTGGGTGGAGAAGAAGATCGCGGCCGGCAAGGGGAAGTTCGCGGTCGACATCGAGGTGCGCTCGGGCGGGGCGCCGGCGCGGGCCGGGGTTGTGGTCGCGACCGGGATCGAGAAGACGCTCAAGATCGACCAACAGGGAAGGTTCGGCGGCGAGAGCGCGGTCGTGAGGGTGAACGGCAAGGTAGACCGGCTGCTGGCGGCGAAGCTCGATACGACGCAGTCAGTGCAGGGCGCGGTCGACTTCGCCGGCGTCGAGGACCAGTACTTCCTCCTCGCGCTGTTGCCGAACGACCCGGTCGCCGAGGTGCGGATCTCGCGCTCCGGTACCGGGCCGACGGCCCTGCCGCAGGTGGTCATGGTGGGCATCAATGGTGCGGTGGCCGGGACGATCTACGCCGGCGCCAAGGATCGCAGCATCCTGCTCGGCTACGGGCGCGGCCTGGCGGAGACGCTCTCGTTCGGCATCTTCGGCTTCCTCTCGGTGGGTTTCCTCGCGGCGCTGCGCTGGATCTACGGCTGGGTCGGAAACTGGGGGGTCGCGATCATCGTCCTCACCGCCGGGATCCGCATCCTGCTCTTCCCGCTCAACCACAAGAGCGCGGTGGCGATGAAGCGGATGCAGGCGGTGCAGCCAAAGATGAAGGCGATTCAGGACCGCTACAAGGACCGGGCGAAGAAGGACCCCAACGTCCGCACCCGGATGAACCAGGAAGTGATGAATCTGTACAAGGAGGAAGGCGTCAACCCGATGGGCGGCTGCCTGCCGATGCTGGTGCAGCTGCCGATCCTGTGGGCGCTCTACTCGCTGTTCGCCTACGCGATCGAGCTGCGGCAAGCGCCGTTCGTGTTCTGGATCCACGACCTGGCGGCGAAGGATCCGACCTACATCACCCCCATCCTGATGACCGCCTCGATGGTGTTGCAGCAGCGGATGGCGCCGCAGGTCGGCGACCCCGCGCAGAGGCGGATGTTCATGTTCATGCCGTTCATCTTCGGTTTCATGTTCATGAGCTTCCCGGCCGGACTGGTGCTGTACTGGCTGGTCAACAACCTGTTCACGATCGGGCAGCAGCTCCTCACGGAGCGCATGATGACGGCGAAGGCGTCGGCACAGCCGAAGTGAAACCGAGGCGGGGACTCGACCGGGCGAGCTGGGCGGCTCGGCTCGCCGCGGAAGGGGTGCCGGCGGATCTCGCGGATCGCCTGGCGAGCTACCTCGAGCTCCTGGGGCGGTGGGGCGGCGCGGTGGACCTGTTCGGCGGCGCGGACCCCGGAGGGCTGCTGACCTCCCTGGTGCGCGACGCCCTGGCGGCACTGCCGCACCTCGGCGAGACGGACACCCTCATCGACATCGGCAGCGGGAACGGGTTTCCCGCGATACCCCTGCTGGTGGCGCGCCCCGGCGTGCGCGGCATCCTGTTGGAACCGCGCGAGCGGCGGTGGGCGTTCCTGAAGGAGGCGGCGCGCGAACTCGGCCTGGCGGCGGACGTGCGGCGGGAACGCGTGGCCGAGCACGCGGGCGGCGGCTACGACGTGGCGACGGTCCGGGGCGTCGGCTACGAGGCGTGGCTGCCGGATGCGTCCCGCCTGGTGAAGGCCAGCGGCCGGTGGCTGTGGTGGACGAGCGCGGCAAACGCGGCGGCGCTCGCCGGACGGGTGGCCGAGGGGCGTGTGTTACCCTTCCCGCTGTCGGATCCGGCGCACGGCGTGTTGGCGGTCTGGCGCCGATGTTCCACGTGAAACATTTTGGAGAACTCTTGAAGAATCAAAGGGTTGTGGCTATCGCAAACCAGAAGGGCGGGGTCGGCAAGACCACCACCGTCATGAACCTCGGGGCGGCGCTCGCCGCCTGCGAGCAGACGGTCCTGGCGCTCGATCTCGACCCCCAGTCGAACTGCTCTTCTGGGCTGGGGTGGGCGGG
The DNA here is from genome assembly GCA_002279285.1 of Acidobacteria bacterium 37-71-11. GTDB lineage: Bacteria > Acidobacteriota > Thermoanaerobaculia > Thermoanaerobaculales > Thermoanaerobaculaceae > RBG-13-68-16. Next base: position 1,849 of record NCBR01000213.1, on the reverse strand, counting down.
CGAGGGCCCGACCTCGTACGAGGTCCTGGAAGGGCTTACCCCGCTGCGGGACGCGGCCGTCGCCACGCGCTTTCCCGGTCTCGACCTATTGCCGGCGCGCCGCGACCTGGTCGGCGCCGAGGTCGAGCTGCTCGCCGATCCGGAGCGGGCCCAGCGGCTGCGCCAGGCGCTCGCCGCATCCCCGACCGATCACCAGTGGGTCCTCATCGACTGCCCGCCGTCGCTCGGCCTGCTCACGCTCAACGCGCTCGTCGCCGCCGACGCGGTGCTGATCCCGATCCAGTGCGAGTACTTCGCGCTCGAGGGGGTGAGCGAGCTGATGCGGACGCTCGACCGTGTCCGGGATGCGTGGAACCCTGAACTCGCGGTGGACGGCGCGGTGCTGACGCTGTACGACGAGCGCGTCAGCCTCTCGCACCAGGTCGTCGAGGAGGTGCGGCGGTTCTTCGGCGAGGCGGCGTTCGCTACGGTCATTCCCCGCAACGTGCGGCTGGCCGAAGCGCCGTCGTTCGGCCGGACGATCCTGGAGTACGACATCCGCAGCCGCGGGGCGCAGGCGTACCTCGCCCTGGCCGAGGAGATGCTGCGGAGGCGGAGGGCGCATGAAGCGGTCCGCGTTGGGTAAGGGCATTGCGGCGCTGATCCCCGAGGGCACCTCCTTGCGTCCAGGCACGGTGACCGAGGTGGCGATCGGCGAGATCCGCCCCAACCCGCTGCAGCCGAGACGGCAGTTCGCCGCGGCGAGCCTCGAGGAGCTGGCGGCTTCGATCCGCGAGCATGGGCTCTTGCAGCCGGTGGTGGTGAGCCGCTCGCCCGCCGGCGGCTACGAGCTGATCGCGGGCGAGCGCCGCTGGCGCGCCTCCCGCCTCGCGGGCCTCGAGCGGATCCCCGTGGTGCTGCGCGACGCGGTCCCCGACGCCGATCAGCTCGCCCTCGCGCTGATCGAGAACCTGCAGCGCGAGGACCTCACCCCGATCGAGGAGGCGCGCGCCTACCACCACCTGCGCGCCGAACTCGGCCTCGCGCAGGAGGCGATCGCGGCCCGGGTGGGGAAGGACCGCTCCACGGTCGCGAACGCCTTGCGCCTGCTCCAGTTACCGCTTTCGGTGCAGGAGATGGTGGACGCCGGCGAGCCGCCCGCGCCCTCGCCGGGGTGAGCGGGGCCGAGCGCCAGGAAGAGCTCGGGCGGCGCTGCGCCCGCGAGGGGTGGAGCGTGCGCGAGCTCGAGCGGCGGTTGCAGCCGCCGCCGCGGCGGGCGGCGCGGACCGCCGATCCGGAAACGGCGGCGGCCGCCGAACGCCTGGCACTGGCGCTCGGCGTCCAGGTGGAGATCAGCCGGCGCCGCCGCGGCGGCGAGATCCGCCTGCGCTTTGCGAGCGAGGAGGAGCTGATCCGGCTCTTCCGGCTGCTCGCCGGGGAGAAGCGATGAAAAAGGGCCATGGCACGCTCAACGGTTTCTTGGATCAGGGGTGCGCGATCAAGGGCGAAGTCATGTTCTCGGACCTGCTGCGCGTGCACGGCCAGATCAACGGCAAGGTCTCGAGCGAGCACGAACTCCTCGTCGGAGAGGGCGGCGTCGTCGAGGGCGAGATTGCAGTCGGGCGCCTCGTCGTCGCCGGCACCGTGAAGGGCATCGTGCGCGTCAAGGAGAGTTTGATGGTTCACGGGACGGGGCGGGTGCTGGCCGAGGTCTTCGCGCCAACGCTCGTCGTCGACGAGGGCGGGGTGCTCGAGGGTGTGGTTCACATGACGCGATGCGACAACCCTTCCGAGCCACCCACTTGACATCAGACTCAGAAGCGATTAGCGTGACATCCTGGTGAAATTGAGACGCTCATCAGGAGGGCAC
>NCBR01000212.1 GCA_002279285.1 Acidobacteria bacterium 37-71-11 | reverse complement strand
GGGTCTGGCGCTCGCCCACCTCGCCGGAACACGAGGCGTTTCCGATGTGGTGGTGCTGGAAGGAGCCCCGCGGCCGGGCGGGAAGATCCAGACCGAGTGGGCCGACGGCTTCTGCTGCGAGTGGGGGCCGCAGGGCTTCCTCGACAACGTGCCGGAGACGCTGGCGCTGGTGGCCAGCCTCGGACTGGGCGACGAGCTGGTGCGCGCCGATGACGGCGCCGGCGACCGTTTCATCGCGCGCGGCGGCCGCCTGCGCAAGGTGCCGCTGTCGCCGCCGGCGTTCCTGACCTCGGACGTGCTCTCGCTGCCGGGCCGCCTGCGCGTGCTGCTCGAGCCGTTCCAGCGCCGCGGCGCCGACGAGGAGTCGGTGCTCACGTTCGCCTCGCGCCGCATCGGTCGGGAGGCCGCCGAGGTGCTCGTGGACGCGATGGTGACCGGGGTGTACGCGGGCGACCCGGCCCGGCTCTCGCTCCCCGCCACGTTCCCGAAGATGCGCGCGATGGAGCAGCAGTACGGCTCGCTCATGCGGGCGATGCTCGCGAAGAAGCGCAACGGCGGCGGCGGGCCGGCCGGACCGGGCGGAACGCTGACCACGCTGCGGCTCGGCATGCAGCAGCTCACCGACGCGCTGGCGAACGCGCTCGGCGCGCGGCTGCGGTTGGGTGCTCGCGTCGAGCAGGTCACCCGTGGCGAGGGTTCTTTCGCGGTGCGGCTCGGCGACGGTTCGGAGTTGGCTGCGAAGCAAGTCGCGGTCGCGATGCCCCCCGGCGCCGCGGCGCGGGCGCTCGAGGCGCTGCTGCCTGCGGGCGCGGTGGCGGCGCTGCAGGGCATTCCGTACGCGAAGGTGGCGGTGGTGATGACCGGATACCGGGCGCCGCGGCCGTTCCGGCACCCGACGCGCGGGTTCGGCTTCCTCGTGCCCGGGCGCGAGCGGCGGCGCATCCTGGGCTCGATCTTCTGCGACGCCACGTTCCCGGCACAGGCGCCGGCCGGCGCGACCCTATTGCGCACGCTGCTCGGCGGCGCGCGCGATGGCGGCGCGCTCGACCTCTCCGACGCCGAGCTGCTCGCCCTCGTGCGCCGGGAACTCGACCACTTCCTGGGCGGCGACCCCGAGCCCGACTTCGTGCGCGTCATCCGCCACGACTACGGCATCCCGCAGTACACGCTCGGCCACCTCGCCCGCCTCGGCGAGATCGAGCGCGCGACGGCGGCGGTTCCGGGCCTTCACCTGCTCGGCAACGGCTTCCACGGCATCGCGGCGAACGCCTGCGTCGTCGAGGCGGAGCGGCTCGCGGCGGCGGTCGCGGGGGCGGCGTGAGGCCGCGCTACCAGGGCTACGTCCGGACGGAGGGAAGCGGCGCCGCGCCGATCGGAGTCCTGGTTTCCAACCTCGGCACGCCGGAGGCGCCGACGGCGGCGGCGGTGCGGCGCTACCTCGCGGAGTTCCTCTGGGACCCGCGCGTGGTGGAACTGCCGCGCCCGCTCTGGTGGCTCGTCCTGCACGCGTTCGTGCTGCCGCTGCGGCCGCGACGCTCCGCGCGCCTGTACGCCAAGGTGTGGGGTCGCGACGGCTCGCCGCTCCTCGTCGCCAGCCGTGCGATCGCGGCCGGTCTCGAGGCCCGCCTGCGCGAACGGGTGAAGGTGCCGGCGCACGTGGCGCTCGGGATGCGCTACGGCGAGCCCGCGATCGGGGGCGCCTTGCGCGAGCTGGGGGAGCGCGGCTGCTCCCGAATCCTGGTGCTGCCGCTGTTCCCGCAGTACTCCTCGCCCGCCACGGGCTCGACGTTCGACGCGGTGGCGGCGGAGCTCGCGGGATGGCGCCGGGTCCCCGAGCTGCGCACGATCTCGTCGTACCACGACGACCCGGGGTACGTGGCGGCGCTGGCCGCCAGCATCCGCGAGTCGTGGGCCGCGGCCGGCATCCCTGAGCGCCTGATGCTGTCGTTCCACGGCCTGCCGCAGCGCTACGTGGACGCCGGCGACCACTACCAGGAGCAGTGCCGGGCGACCGCCGGCTTGCTGCGCGCGGCGCTCGACTGGCCGGAGGAGCGCCTGGTCGTCTCGTTCCAGTCCCGGTTCGGCCGCGAGGAGTGGATCCAGCCGGCCACCGACGCGACCCTGCTGCGCCTGGCGGGCGAGGGCGTCGGCCGGGTGGACGTCGCGTGCCCGGGGTTCGCGGCGGACTGCCTGGAGACGCTCGAGGAGATCGCAATCACCAACCGCGAGCGGTTCCTCGCGGCCGGGGGCGGGGCGCTGCGCTACATTCCCGCGCTCGGCGCCCGCGCCGACCACGTGGACGCCCTCGCGGCGCTCGCCGCCCGCCACCTCGCCGGCTGGCTCCCCTAGTTGCCCCGCCGGCGGCGGACCTCTGGCGGCGTTGCGCTCGCCGGCTCGAATCCTCATGTAGCCTGCGGCTACACTCCGGTTCGGCCGGCTCGCGCGCCTTGCCATAGGCCCAACGGCGGCGGCGCGGCTGGACGCCGTGGACCTTCGTCCTGCTCATCCGCAGACGTGCGGGACAGGGGAGAAGAGGGGCAGAGGAGAGCCTCATCCCCGCGAAAGCGGGGATCCAGAGCGATGTCCTTGTGAGTCCGTGACTGGATGCCCGTGTCCGAGGGAATGAAGGCGGACCTGCTCCCTTGTCCCTTCGGAGTCCCGTGCCCTGGGCCCGGTGCCCTGACTCAACCCAGTTCGAAGTCGGCCGCCTCGAGCGCGGCCTTGACCGCCGCCATGAACTGGTCGGCGGTGGCGCCGTCCACGACACGGTGGTCGAACGAGAGCGCCAGGTAGATCATGTCGCGGATGCCGATCGCCTCGCGCCCCGCATCGTCGATCACCACGACCGGCCGGCGCTGGATGCCGCCGGTGGAGAGGATCGCGACGTTGGGCTGGTTGATGATCGGCAGGCCGTAGAGGCCGCCGTACGGGCCGGGGTTGGTGACCGAGAACGTCGAGCCCTGCACGTCCTCGGGCTTGAGCTGCTTGCTGCGGGCGCGGGTCGCGAGGTCGGTCACGGCGCGCTGCAACCCGATGAGCGACAGCTCCTCGGCGCGCTTGACGACCGGCACGATCAAACCGTGCGGCAGCGCAACGGCGACGCCGATGTTGATGTGGCGGTGGTAGACGATGTCGTTACCGTCGAGTGCCGCGTTGACGATCGGGAACGCCTTGAGCCCCTCGATCACCGCGGCCAGGAAAAACGGGGTGTAGGTCAGCTTGATCCCGTGCTGCGCCTCGAACGCCGTGCGGCCGCCCTCGCGCAGGGCGACGACCTTGGACATGTCGGCCTCGAAGACGGTATTCACGTGCGGCGAGGTGCGGCGCGAAAGCACCATGTGCTCGGCGATCTTCTGCCGCATGATCGAGAGCGGCTCGCGCAGCTCGTCGGCGGTGAACGCGCCGGCAGGTCCGAGCGTGGCGCCTGACAGCGGCGGCGCGCCGCGGCGTGCGGCCGGTGTGGGCGCCGGGCGGGGCTCCGGCGCCGGCGGCGCGGCGGCGGCCGGAGCCGGTGCAGCGGCCGGTGGCGTGCCGTTCGCGACGAACGCCAGGATGTCGTCCTTGGTGACGCGGCCCTGGATGCCGGTCCCCGGCACCGCGGCGAGGTCGACGCCGTGCTCGGCGGCGATGCGGCGCACCAGCGGCGACGAACGCTGGCGCAACGCGTCCGCCCCCGCATCGGCGGGCGCCGCCGGGCTCGTGGCGGCCGGTGGCGCCGCAGGCGGCGCGGGAGGCGCCGGTGGAATCGGGCGCGCGGCCGCTGGCGGTGGCGCCACAGGCGGCGATGCAGGCTCGGGTGCGGCGGCCGCTTTCGCGGTGGCGGCCGGGGGCACCGGCCCGGCAGTGGGGGCCGGGGCGATCTCACCGGTCTCGCCCGCTTGGGCGATCACGCCGATGACGGTCTCCACCGCGACGGTGGTCCCGGGCCCGTGCACGATTTTGCCGAGCCGGCCGCTGGCCGGCGCCGGCACCTCGGCGTCCACCTTGTCGGTCGAGATCTCGAGCAGCGGCTCGTCCTTGACGACCTCGTCCCCCTCGGCCTTGAACCAGCGGACGATCGTCCCCTCCGTAATCGACTCGCCCATCTGCGGCATCAGGACGTTGACCGGCATGTGCACCCCCTGAGAGAAGAGAGTTAAGATTCAAAAGTAAGAAGCGAAGAGTCGGCCGCTGACTGCAAACGGCAGACAGCGATCGGGTAACAGCCGAGCACCGCCGGAACTTCCGGCGCGGCGCCGGGGTTAGAAGTGGATCGTCGCACCGTGCACCCCCTCGGCGGCCTCGTGGATCGCCTCGTGCAGCGTCGGGTGGGCGTGGATCGTGCGGATGAGTTCCTCGGCGGTGAGCTCGCCGCGCAGCGCCGCCTCACCCTCGGCGATCAGCTCGGTGGCGGTCGGCCCGACGATGTGGAGGCCGAGCACCTCGTCGTACTTCGCCTCGGCGACGACCTTCACGAAGCCCGCGGTCTCGCCGAGGATCGCCGCCTTGGCGCTGGCGGTGAACGGGAAGGTGCCGACCCGCACGTCGTAGCCCTTTACGCGCGCCTGCGCCTCGGAAAGGCCGATGGCGCTGACCTCTGGCCAGCAGTACGTGCACGACGGCACCTGGTTGTAGTTGATCGGCGGCGGGTTCTTCCCCGCAATGTGCTCGGCGGCCAGGACGCCCTGCATCGAGGCG
>NCBR01000211.1 GCA_002279285.1 Acidobacteria bacterium 37-71-11 | reverse complement strand
CCAGCGCGCTGGCCCCCTTGTCGGTCGTGATCCCATCCACGAAGACGCGGTCGATCTTCACGATGTCCACCGGGAAGCGCCGCAGGTGGGAAAGCGACGAGTAGCCGGTCCCGAAGTCGTCGAGGGCGAGCTTGACCCCGAGGGCCTTGAGCCGGTTGAGGTGAAGGGCGGTCTTGTCCGAATCGAGCAGGATCGCCCCCTCGGTGATCTCGAGCACGATGCGCTCGGGCTCGATGCCGGTATCCCTGAGGATCTCCGCCACCTCGTCCACGAGCGCCGGATCCTGGAGGTGGGTGGGGGAGATGTTCACGCTCAAGAGAAAGCCGGTCGGCAGCTCCACTCCCGGGCGGATCGCCTGCAGCGTCTCACAGGCATGGCGCAGCACCCAGCGGTCGATCTGGACCATGAGGCCGGCCTGCTCGGCGAGAGGCAGGAACGCCACCGCGGGCATGAGCCCGCGGGCGGGGTGCTCCCAGCGCACGAGCGCCTCGACGCCGATGGCGCGTCCGTGGGCAAGGGAGAAGATCGGCTGGTAATGGACCGCGAGCTGACCGTGCTCGATGGCGTGCTGCAGCTCGCCCTCGAGCTCGAGGCGCTGCAGGGCGTCGGCGTGCATCGACTCCTCGAAGGTTACGATGCGCCCCTTGCCCTGCGTCTTGGCCACGTTCTTCGCGGTGTCGGCGTTGCGCAGCAGGGCATCGGCGCTCGATGCGCCGAGCCCCTCGATCGCGATGCCGATGCTCGCGCGCAGCCACACCCGCCGCTCGCCGACGCCGAACGGCTCGGCGAAGAGGGCGAGGATGCGCTCGGCGGTGGCGACGGCGTCGGCCGGCGAGACGACCTCCTCGACGAGCACGGCGAACTCGTCGCCGCCGAAGCGCGCCATCGCGTCCCCGGAGCGGACGCAGGTGCGCAGCCGGTCCGCGAACGTGATCAGCACTTCGTCGCCGGCGGCGTGACCCAGGCTGTCGTTGATGAGCTTGAAGTCGTCCAGGTCGAGGAAGAGGAGCGCCACGAGCTGTCCGGACGGCCGCCGGCGCGCGAGGGCGTGGTTGACGCGGTCGAGGAAGAGGGCGCGGTTGGGAAGGTTCGTCAGCAGGTCGTGAAGCGCCTGGTAGACGTTCTGCGACGCCAGCAGCCGTTGCTCCTCGTACAGGCGGGCGTTGGCGATCGCGGCGGCCGCCTGCTCGCCGAACAGGCTGAGCGCGCGGAGCTGGTGGCGGGTGTAGGCGCGACCCGGGGTGGCGTTGACGTTGAGCACGCCGAGGAGCGTGTCGCGGTACACGAGGGGAACGGACATCGAGCTGGTCGGCGGCTGCACCGCCCCGCCGCCGCCGGTCCACTTCCCGGGATCGAGGACGCCGGTGACGAGCACGGGTTCCCGCGTCTGCGCGACCTTCCCCGCGACCCCGTCGCCGAACTTGAGCCGCGCTCCGCGCGCCCCGCTGCTCCCCCAGACGCTCACCGTGCGCAGCTCGCCCTCGCCGTGGACCAGCATGATCGAGCCGTCGTGCGTGTCGAGCAACTCGTTGGCGCACTCCAGGATGGTCCCCAGGACCTCCTCGAGGTCGAGGACGAGGTTCATCGCCTTGCCGGCCTCGAGCAACGTGCTCACCTCCCGCAGGCGGCTGGTGAGGGCCGCGGTGAGGACCCGCTCGTCAACCAACAGCTTGGTGAGGCGCCGGAGCTGGAGTTCTTTCTCGACGGCATAGGCGCAGAAGAGGATGACGGTCCCCAGGAGACCGACTTGCAGGACGATCGGCGGAACCCATGCGGGCGGCTGGACGTCGTGCCAGAACGTGACGGTGACCAGCGCCACGACCACCAGGACGAGGAGTGACAGGGTCAACAGCCACAACTGCAGGCGGCGCTGCTCAACCGCCTCGAGGGTGGGGGTGTCGAAGCTCCTTAAGCCGGCGATACGCGCGGCTCGTGCGGTCAGGCTTCCCTTGGTGTCGGGCGCGGAGGAAATCACGGCCGCGGCGCGCCCCTCTCCGGGTTCTTCCGGTCGCGGGCCACTGGGGGGGTGCACGTCGGCGCGGTGCAAACTGTCGGCCACGGTCCAGTTGACGCGATCATGCACGCACATGCTACTACGGCGCAGGAGGCAACGTCCACCGCGCGTTTGCGCCTGGCCGCCGTGGCCGCGGCCGGCGTCGGGTCACTCCTGCAGCAGGTAGCGGGCCAGCGCCCGGACGCGCCGCTCGTCCGCGGCGAACAGCGGCGGCATGTCCGATCTGTAGCGCTGCGCCAACGCGGCCAGGCGCGGGTCCAGAAGCTTGAAAGCGGCGGGGTTGTGCAGGAAGCGGACGAGCGTGTCCTCGTCCCAGTGGCGCCGCAACCGGTCCAGGGCGGGCCCGGTGTTGGTCCCCTCGCGGCCGTGGCCGTGGCAGGTCGGGCACGTCTCGGCGAGGAAGACCAGCCGGCCGGGGGCCGGGGTCGCGACGGTTCCCGGCGGCTTCCCTCCGGACGGCGAACACGCAGCCGCGCTCAGTCCGAACGACGGCACCGCGGCGAGCGCCAGAGCCCCGCCCCTCATGGATGGCATGGTACCGCGCGCGTGCCGCGGTTTCCCTTCGCTAACGGCGGTCCTTCATCGCGGCGGCGGCTTCGCGGTCGAGGGTGCGGCGCCTGAGCGTCTCGCGCTTGTCGTGCAGCTTCTTGCCGCGCACCAGGGCGAGTTCGACCTTGATCCAGTTGCCCTCGACGACGATCGCGAGCGGCACGACGGTGAGGCCCTTCTCGGCCACCTTGCTGGCGAGACGGATGATGTCGCGCTTGGCGAGGAGGAGCTTGCGCCGCCGCGTGGGGTCGTGGGTGGCGTACCCCGCGTTCTCGTAGGGTGGGACGTGGACGTCGGCGAGGAACGCCTCGCCGGCCTCGAACGCCACCCACCCTTCCTGGATCTTGGCGTGGCTCTCCCTGATCGACTTGACCTCGCCGCCGGTGAGGACGATGCCGGCGGTGGTGCGCTCGAGGATCTCATACTCGAATCGGGCCTTGCGGTTCGAAGCCAGCACCTTCATGGGCGGACGGCCTCGACGAGCGCCGGGACGAGCTCGGGGTCGAACTGGCGACCGGCCTCGGCGCTGATGGCGTCGAGGGCGGCCTCGCGCGGCAGCGCGCGGCGGTACGACGACGGCGACGTGAGGACGTCGTAGACCTCCGCCAGATGGATGATGCGGCTGGCGAGCGGGATCGTGCGTCCCGCGAGGTGCTGCGGATAGCCGCCGCCGTCCCAGCGCTCGTGGTGATAGCGGATCGCCCCCGCGAGGTCGCCGGGAAACTCGGAGGCCTCCACGATGCGGGCGCCCACGACCGGGTGGCGGTGGTAGATGCGCTGCTCGGCCTCGCCGGGGCGTTCGAGGCGGTAGACGCGGGCGTAGTCGAGCTCGCGCATGCCGACGTCGTGGAGGTAGGCGGCGACCGTGACCAGCTCGTCCTGGTCCTCGGGCAAGTGCAGGGCGGCCGCCATCCGCTGCGCGACCTCCGACGTCGCCTGCGAGTGCTGCCTAAGGTGCGGGAACGAGGTCTCGCCCGGTTCGAGCAGGACGCGGGCGAGGTTGCGGGCCGCCCGCCGGTAGTCCCGCAGCGACCGGGCGAGCTCGAGGCCGTGGGCCGCAGCGGCGAAGACGGCGTCGGGGGCGGCCGCGCCAGCCGGGGTGACGAGCGAGAGCGCGACCCAGACGGGCGGGCCGGTCATCAGCACGGCGGTCCGGATCTCTTCGGCGCGCGTCTGGCTGCCGCCGCTCGCCTGGCCGTCCCAGCCCCAGCGCTCCGCCGCCGGCGCCTTCACGCCCGATCCCAGGAACGCGCGCGCCTGGTGGGCGGCGATCGCATCCCGGTGCTGCTGGTCGAGGGGCACGGCGTGCAGCGCCAGGGCCCGAGCGCTGCGCCCGTCGGTGAGCGTGAGCACGGCGGCCGCGAGTTCGGGAAGGCGCGCCAGGGACCGCACCAGTCCGGTGAGGTCCTCGATGATCCGGTGGTGGGAGAGGGCGGCGACCTCCATCGTGGCCTGCGCCGGCTCCGGCGGCGGCGCCGGCGCTTCAGCGAGCGGGGGTGAGCCGCCGAGTTCGGCGACGAAGCGCTCGAGTGCATGGCCGATGCTGCGCGCCACGGCCACGTCCTCGGTCCCGTACGCGGCCCTGCGCGACTTGTCCCGCGCATCGACGAGCCCCACCATGCGGCCCGCGACCGCGAGCGGGATCGTCATCAGGCGCGAGGTGAGGGCGCTCTCCAGGAGCGGCCCGAGAGCGGGGAACTCCTGCGGCGCGTTGAGGTACGCGGGGCCGGTGCGGTTGCGGCGGGTCCAGTCCATGAGCGGGTGACCGAGAGGCAGCGACGGGGCCAGCCCATCCCGGCGTCCAAACCCGTAGCTGGCGGCAAGCTCGAACACGCCATCGCTCCCCTCGAGGTAGAGCGCGGCCTTCGTTGCCTGGAGCTCCTCCATACAACGGTAGAGGATCTCCTTGGCGTGCTTCCCCCGAAGCTGGCACGCTCCTCGCTTGGCGGATCCCGGAGGCGAGTCATGACCTGGCAGAGGACGATTCTCCGAACCGCGAGCGCCAACGGGGTCGGTATCCACGGCGGCGAGCGGGTGGCGCTGCGCCTGCGCCCCGCCCCGCCGGGCACCGGCGTCGTGTTCGTGCGCACCGACCTCGGGATCGCGATTCCGGCGCGAGCGGAGAACGCCCGCGATCTCGCGTACGCGACGACGCTGCGCCTCCGGGGGGCCGAAGCCCGGACCGTCGAGCACGTGATGGCGGCGGTGTCCGGGACCGGCGTTACCAACCTCTTCATCGACCTTTCCGGGGCCGAGGTACCGATCCTGGACGGCTCGGCGCTCCCGTTCGTCGAGATGCTGCACCGCGCCGGTTTCGAGGATCAGAAGGTCAGCCAGCCGGAGCTGCGGGTCCGGCGGGTCGTGCGCGTGGGCGACGACGAACGCTGGATCGAGCTGCGCCCCGGGGACGAGCTGGAGGTGGACTACCGGGTCAGCTACGACTCGCCCGCCGTCGGGCGGCAGCGCTTCGCCGGCGCGATCACGCCGCAGCGCTTCGCCGCCGCCATCGCGCCGGCGCGCACGTTCGGCTTTCTCGAGGAGGTGCCGGTGCTCCGGGAGCGCGGGCTCGGCCTCGGCGGGTCGCTCGAGAACTGCATCGTGGTGGACCAGGGGAGGGTGCTCTCCGGCGAGTTGCGCTTCCCCGACGAGTTCGTGCGTCACAAGGTGCTCGACCTGATCGGCGACCTGGCTTTGCTCGAGTTCCCGCTGCTCGCGCACGTCGTGGCGCACAAGGCCGGTCACGCGCTGCACGTGGCGGCCGTCAGCGAGTTGCTCGCCACCCCCGAGGCGTGGGAGCTCGTCGAACCCGACCGGCTCGCGCCGCTGAGCGTGCGCCCGTACCCCGGCGAGGTGGAATCGGAGGCCGCGCTGGCGGGCTGAATGGCCTCGCCGGCCGGCGGTTGACGGCCGGACATGGACTCGCCTGGACGGCTGCGGATGCGGTGCGCCCTGCGAGTTCGGTTTCGGGTTGGTGTGGTATGATTGCCACACCATGTTTTTGGCCGCGATCCTGCTGGCCGCGGTGGCGGCGCCCGACCTCGATGTGCTCTTGACGCCCGCGCCGGGCCGGCTGGTGGTGCAGGTCGTCGTCGGTAGGGCCCTCCCCAGCGAGTGGACCGAGGCGCTCGCCGGGGGGGCGCCGGTCAGCATCACCTACCGGTTGCGCCTGTACCGCAACCGGCACTGGCTCTGGGACCAGCGTGTCGCCGCCCACGAGCTCGTCGTCAAGGCGCAGCGCGATCCTCTCACCGGCGTGTTCGCCCTGGTGGCAGAACTGGACGGCGAGATCCTCGCCTCGGGCCAGGTCGGTACCCTCGATGAGGCGGTGCGCTGGGTGACGCACCCGCCGCCGTCCGAGGTCGCGGTGCCGTTGCGCCGCGAACCATTGCTGCTGTTCGTGCGCGCCGAGTTCTTGACCCGGTACAAGCTGCTCGTGATCCCGACCACGGTCGGGACGGACTGGGTCCAGCTCTCGGTGCCGGAGCTGCCGTGAAGGAGTGGCGGCGGCGCTGGCAGCGCTACCGGCGGCAGAACCGGTTCCTGGCTGCCGTCTACCTGGGCCTGCTCGTGCTCGCCGGCGGCGCCTACGCGCTGTTCGCGCGCATGGCCGGGCTCCCCGCCGAGCAGTTCACCAACCGCCTGTTGACGTTCCTGCTCTGGTGGTTCGATCTGACGCTGATCGCGATCCTGCTCTTCATCCTCCTGCGCAACTTCCTCAAGCTGGGCCTCGAGCGCCACTACGGGATCCTCGGCTCCCGCTTCCGCACCAAGTTGCTGCTCTCCTACCTCGGTTTGATCCTGGTCCCGACCTCGCTTCTGTTCCTGCTCGCGCATGCCGCCGGCGTGATCGCGCAACGGGTGCGGGGGATCACCTCCGAGCCCGCGCGCCTGGCCGAGATCGAGCGGCTGCACGCCGAGCTCGGCGACCACCTCACCGGGTTGCTGCGCAACGGCATCCCGATCGTCGAGTTCGCGGACCCGCGCCAGCGCATCTTGCAGAAGCTGCCGCCGCTCCCGGCGAACGCCTTCAAGGCCGACGGCGTGCGCGGCGAGCGTTTCGGCGGTACGCTGGTCGTGCGCGCCTGGCGGCGGTTGCCGGACGGCTCCGCCGTCCTGGTCGGCGAGGCGCTTCCGGAGGACCTGGCGAAGGCGCAGGCCCGTCTCGCCGCCGGCGGTGCCGCCTACGAGCGGCTCAAGATCGAACGTCCCACGATCACGGCGACGGTGGTGCTGGGGTTCGGGGGGCTCGCCCTGCTCGTGATGTTCGCAGCGATCTGGCTCGGCCTTTACCTCTCGCGGCGGTTCACGGCGCCGCTGCTCGCCCTGGCGGCGACGACGCAGAGGATCGCCGGCGGGGAGTCGCTGGAGCCGGTCCCGCTCCCGGCCGAGGACGAGGTCGGCATGCTCGTCGGGTCGTTCAACTCGATGGTGCAGCGCCTGCGGCAGCGCGACGAGGAGCTCAACGCCACGGTCCGCCAGCTCGACGCCGTGCTCGGCGCGGTGCGCACCGGCGTGCTCACGCTCGACGCCCAGCGCGCTCAGGTGCGCGGCAACCCGGCGGCAGCCGCGATGCTCGGGGTACCGGAGCTGGCGACCGCGGCGCTGCCGCTGGACGCACTGGACGCGGCGGGCCTGGCGCGCATCGCGGACACGATCCGGACCGCAACCGGGCCGGTGCGCGGATCGCTCACCGTCTACCCGGGCGGGCTGGCGCGCCACCTCGAGATGGCCGTCGTGCCGCTGGGTGGGGAGGAGCGTCCGGAGGGTTGGGTGGTGGCGCTCGAGGACCTCACCCAGCTGCAGCGCGCCCAGCGCCTGGCGGCGTGGAGCGAGGTCGCCCGGCGCATCGCGCACCAGATCAAGAACCCGCTCACGCCGATCCGGCTGGCGGCCGAACGCATGGCGCGCCACCTCGAGCGGGACAGTCCGGAGCTCGGCGAGGTCGTCACCCAGGGGAGCCGGGCGATCGTCGAGCACGTGCAGGCGATGCAGGAGATGGTGGACAGCTTCTCGCGCTACGCCAAGATGCCGCCGCTGGCGCGGCGGCCGGTGAAGATCGGGGAGCTTGCGGGCCAGGCGGTCGCGCTCTACCAGGGCGTTCGCGAGGGGCTCCGCGTCGGGCTCGTCGACGGCTCCGGCGGGCGCGAGGTCCTGCTCGACCCCGACCAGTTCCGCCAGGTGCTCACCAACCTCATCGACAACGCGGTCGAGGCGTCGCCTCCCGGCGGTGCCGTGACGGTCGGAATCGGATGGGAGGGGGACGAGGCTGTGGTGACGGTGTCCGATGAGGGCTCGGGGCTCAAGGTGGACGACCCGGATCTGCTGTTCCAGCCGTTCTACTCGACCAAGGGGAGGGGTTCCGGCGTCGGTCTCGCGATGGTGCAACGGATCGTCACCGACCACGGCGGCACCGTGCGGCTCGAGCCCAACCGGCCGCACGGCGCGGTTGCGGTCGTGCGTCTCCCGGGGGGCGAACGTTGAGCCACGCGCACATCCTGTTGGTGGACGACGAGCGCGGCATCCTGGAACAGCTCGGCGGGATCCTGCGCGACGAGGGCTTCGCGGTCACGACGGTGGGGTCCGGCGAGGAGGCGCTCGACACGGTGGCGCGGGAGCTCTACGACCTCGTCCTGCTCGATGTCGCGCTGCCGGGGATGGACGGGATCGAGGCGCTGCGCCGGATGCGCGCCGCCGGGCACCTGGTGCCGGTGGTGATGATCTCCGGCCACTCCGGTGCCGAGCAGGCGGTGCGGGCGTTGCACGAGGGCGCCATCGACTTCCTGGACAAGCCGCTGGCGCTCGAGCGCGTGCTGGTCACGGTGAACAACGCGCTGGCGCGGGCCCGTCTGACCGAGCGCCTCGCGGCCGAGCGCGAGGAGGAGGAGCCGCTCCTGACGGGCGCGTCGCCGGCGGTCGTGGAACTCAGGCGCCAGATCATGCTGGCCGCGCCCACCGACTCGCGGGTGCTGATCTCGGGGCCGAACGGGACGGGTAAGGAAGTCGTGGCACGCCTGCTGCACCGCAACTCGAGGCGGGGCGGCAACCCGTTCGTGGCGGTGAACTGCGCCGCGATCCCGGCCGAGTTGATCGAGAGCGAGCTGTTCGGCCACCTCAAGGGGGCGTTCACCGGGGCGGTGG
>NCBR01000040.1 GCA_002279285.1 Acidobacteria bacterium 37-71-11 | reverse complement strand
ATCAAGGAGATCGGCACCGCGGCCCGCGCCCGCATCGAGTCGTTGCTCGGCGTCAGGGTTTACCTCGACCTGCGGGTGAAGGCCCGCCCGGGGTGGCGCGAGGACCCCAGGTTCCTCTCCGAGTTGGAGCAGATGGAAGCCCCCTGGACCCCGCCCGCCGACGGGGGCGAGGAGGATTGAGCGTCACCGTCTACGTTGCCGATGGCTGCACCGACTGTGCGGACCTTCTGGCCGACCTCGCGAGGAGGCGGGTCGCCTGCGAGGTCGTCAACCTCACGCGAGATCCGGCCCGGCTCGCGGAGCTGGCCGCTCTCACCTGGGAGCGGCGGCTACCGGTCACGGTCGATCACGAGCGTTGCTCGATCGGGTTCGCGGGGCGTTCGAGGTCGTGGAGCGAGCTTGGGCTGTCGCTCCCGCGCTCCGGTTGAGACGCTCGGCTATACTTGGCCCGCGACGGGAGGGTGTTGGTGGCGACAAGCGGGAGTCCATTGCATGCAAAGGTCAAGCAGCTGATCATCGATAGGCTGCAGCTCGACGGGGTGGCCCCCGGCGATATCGACGACGCGGCGCCGCTGTTCGGCGACGGCCTGGGTCTTGACTCGATCGATGCGCTCGAACTCGTGATCGGGATCGAAAAGGTCTTCGGCGTCCGCATCCAGGACGAGGAAGTCGGCGCCAAGGCCCTGGCTTCGGTGAACGCGCTCGTCGATTTCATGCGGAGCAAAGGTGTCGCCGAAGGCGCCTGAACCCCTTCCCCACCGCTTCCCGTTCCGGCTGGTCGAGCAGGCGGACGAAGGCGGGCCGGAGAGGGTCGCGATCGTGCTCGCAACCGCGAACGGCGCCGCCACCGGGGTCGAGGCGTGGCCGTCGACGCTGGTTGCCGAGGCGCTGGCACAGGCGATTCTGGTCGTGGCACGCCCGGTGGGCCGCGGCACGCTGCGCCTCGTGGGACTCGACGGGGTCGCCGTCTTCCAGCCGTTGACGCCGGGCGATCGGCTCGAGGTCGAGGTCCGCGAGTTGGGGGCGTTCGGCGCCCTGCGGCGGTACCGGTGCCGCGGACTGCGCGGCGGAGGCCTCGCTGCGGTCGCGGACGTGACGGTATCGGGGTAACGGACATGGACCGAGCGGGGGAGCCAGCCATGCGCGTCAACAGGTCGGAGGAGGGCGGGGTGACGGTCGTCGAGGTGGAGGGGACGATCAAGCTCGGCGAGTCGGCGCAGCAGTTCGCCAAGGAGCTACAGCAGGTGTTCGACGAGACGGCGGGCGGCGTCGTGATCGACTTCGCGCGCATCGACTACGTCGATTCCACCGGTATCGGCGAGCTGGTCGGCTACCTGCAACGCTTCACGCGCGCCAACCGGAGGGTCGCGCTGTTCCGCCCGCACCACCGCCTGGAAGCGCTGCTGAAGCTGACGCGCCTGGAGACGATCTTCCCGATCTTCTGGGAGCGCGAGGACGCGCTGCGCTTCGTTCGCGGCGCCGGCGATTGACCGGGCACGCGGCGCCAGAGGCTGACCTCGCGGCCCGCCTCGGCAGCTGCAGTGTTCGGGAAGGAACAGAAGAACCAGTCAGGTTGGATGGTGCGAAAGGGGGGATTTGAACCCCCATGAGCTTGCGCTCACAAGGTCCTGAGCCTTGCGCGTCTACCAGTTCCGCCACTTTCGCACGCGCCGTCGGGAGTGTACCGATGGTCATGGAAAGTGTCAATTCGCGCTGCAGCCTGGACGAGGGCGGGGAGGAACGCGATGCACCGTAGGCAGGTCGTTGCCGAGGTGAGGTCGGCGCGGGGCGACGGGATCACGGCGGCGCAGCTCGAGCGCCGCCTCGCGGCCACGTTGGAGCACGACGTCGTTCACGCGGAGCTGGCGGCGCTGCTGGCCGAGGCCGAGGAACGCGGCGAGGTCGTGCGCGCGAAGGGCCGCGTGATCGCCGTCGAGTACTCCGACTACTACGTCGGTGAGTTGCGGCTGACCTCGCGCGGGTTCGGAATCGTCCGGCAGGGCGAGCGCGACTTGCCCGACATCGTCGTCCCGGCCGACAAGCTCGCGACGGCGATGGACGGCGACCAGGTCCTCGTCCACCGCGGCGCCCGCCGCAAGCGCGGCGCCCTCGTGCAGGATGACCACGGCGAGGTCGTCCGCGTCCTGCGCCGCCGCCGCCCTACCCTGGTCGGCCGGTTCGTTCCCGATCCGCTCCATCCGTGGGTCGACCCGTACGCGCGCCGCGTGGGGGTGCACGTCGTCCTCGACCCCGTCCCGGCCGAGCTGCCGAGACCGGGCGAGTTCGTCGAGGTCGCGGTCGACGAGCTTGGGGGCGAGGGCCCGGTCCGGGGCCGGCTGCTGCGCACGCTCGGCGTCGCGGGGGAGAGCGGCGTGGACGAGGACGTGGTGCTGGCGGAGCTCGCCATCCCCGTGGAGTTCCCGCCGGACGCCGAACGCGCCGCCGCGGCCCTGCCCGACGGCGTGCGCCCCGAGGACCTCGAGGGCAGGGCCGACCACCGCGACCATCCGGCGGTCACCATCGACGGGGAGACCGCGCGGGACTTCGACGACGCGGTCACCGCGTTCCCGGCGCGCGACGATGCCATCGAGGTCTTCGTCCACATCGCCGACGTGTCCCACTACGTTCGACCCGGCGATGGGCTCGATGCGGCGGCGCGCGAGCGCGGGACGAGCGTGTACCTGCCAGGGCGCTGCGTGCCGATGCTGCCGGAAAAGCTCTCCAACCACCTCTGCTCGCTCCTCGCCGACGAGGACCGCCTGGCGTTTTCCGTCCGGTTCCTCGTGACCGCCGAAGGCGCGGTGGAGGGGTACCGCGCCGAGCGCAGCGTGTTTCGCTCCCGCCGGCGCTGCACCTACACCGAGGTCTTCGGATGGCTGGAAGGTGGCGGGTTCCCCGCCGACCTGGCGGCCGGAGTGCGGCGCTCGGTGGAACTCCTCGACCTCGCGGCCCAGCGCCTCGGCCGGCGGCGGCGCGAGCGCGGTTCGATCGATTTCGACCTCCCTGAGCCGGAGATCCTGCTCGACCCCGACGGGTTCATGACCGGGGTGCAGGCCGCGCCGCGCAACCGAGCCCACCGCCTCATCGAAGAGCTGATGATCGCCGCCAACGAGTGCGTCGCCCGCATTCTGGTCTGGGGGCGGCAGCCGGGGCTCTTCCGCGTGCACGAGCGCCCCTCGGCGGGACGGCTGTCCGAGCTGCAAGCGGTGCTGGGCGAGTTCGGCGTCGCGCTCAAGGGCGACCTCGACGAGCTGCCGCCGCGCGAGCTCCAGCGCGTGCTCGACCTGATCGCGGGCAAGCCGGAGGAGCGTTTCCTGCAGGCGCTGGTGCTGCGCTCGCTGGCGCGGGCGGCGTACTCGCCGGCGTGCAAGGGCCACTACGCGCTCGCCACCGAGTTCTACCTCCACTTCACGTCGCCGATCCGGCGCTACCCGGACCTGGTGGTGCACCGCTTCCTCGGGCTGATGCTGGCCGGAGGGATGCTCCAGGGGGCCGAGCGGGCGCTCGCCGAGGCCGACCTCGAGGACCTCGCGCAACACTGCTCGTTCACCGAGCGGCGCGCCGACGAGGCCGAGCGCGAGGTGGTCAAGTGGAAACAGTTGGAGTTCATGCGCTCGCACGTCGGCGAGGAGTTCTCCGGGCACGTGACCGGGGTCGTGGCGTTCGGGGTGTTCGTCCAGCTCGAGGAGGCGTTCGTCGAGGGCCTCGTCCACGTGGCCGACCTCAAGGACGATTACTACCGCTACGACGAGACCGGGCACCGTCTGGTCGGCCAGCGCTGGGGCCGGGTCCTGCGCCTCGGCGACGCGGTGCGCGTCCGGGTGAAGGGGATCAACGAGGAGTTCATGGAGGTCAACCTCGAGCCTATCCTGCCGCCGGGGAAGCCCGACGGGGGGCGGGTGCGGAGCCAGCGGCAGACGCCACGGCCGCGCGCCAAGGCGTCTTCGCCTCGGCGTGGCGGCGCGCGGCCCGGGCGGCGCCAGGCCCGGCGGCCTAGCTGATCGTCGCCGACGGCAGCACGTAGCGGTCGAGGGCGCTGCCGGGGCTGCGGCTCATCCACACCGACTCGGCGAGACACCGCGCGCCCGCCTCGAGGAGGTGCTCGACGCCGGCTTCGAACGGAGCGGGAACGAGCAGGTGAACGTCGGTTTCGGCTCCGGCGGCCGCCAGCTGGAGCGCCCACCCGAGTCCGGCAAGAGCTGCCTCGGGTGTGGCCGCGGCCACCGGCCCGCACTGCCCCGGGCCCCCGTACGCGTATGCCGCGATACGTTGGCCGTCGCGCACCTTGGCGAGGCGGAGGCGGCGCTCGACCAGCCAGTGTTCGTGGTCCATCGGGCGCGACACGCCGCGCACGAGGCGGTCGAGGCGCTCGAGGTCGGCCGATCCCGCGCGGCGCTTGAGGGCGTCTTCCGTCAGCTCGCCGCCGGGAAGGAACCTGGCGAGCTCATGGCCGACAACGCGCGCGGTCTCGGCCGCGAGCGCGATGCGGTAGACCGAGAAGCGGGCGCGCAACCCGAAGCGGAAGAAGAGCCCGTGCCATGACGCCCCGCCGTGGACGAGGGCGGCGCTCTCGGCGGCGCCCGACCGCTCGCCGTAGGCCAGCGCCCTCCTGACCAACTGCTCCGCAACCTCGCTGCCCTGATGTTCCGGGAGCAACCATGGCTGGGCGATGTTGAGCTGGCGCGAGCGCACGTAGCCGGGGGCGAAACCGACGACTTCGTCGCCGACGCTGACGGTGAGAAAGCCGTCGCCGTCGTGGAGCGCGAGGTGGCGGAGGTCGAGGGCGAGGTCGCTCGGCGCCTGGCCGCGGGCGATGACCGGCGCAGTGTCCTCCCAACCGGGGAGGGAGGCGCGCAGCTGCTCGGCCATCGCCACCAGCGGATCCATGCCGACGCGCGAGACCGGCTGCACCTTGACCTTCCCCGTCATCTCAAGACCTCCTGCCGGCGCCCGCGGGCGCTGCGGACCCCGCGTACCGAGGCCTGGATTGTAGCAGCCGGGCTCGCGGCCCTCGCAAAACGAACGCTCCGGTGTGGCAGAATGCAATTTGAAACGGAGGATGCGGATGATGCCTCAGCACGCAACCGCGGGCAACTTCCTTGGGGTGGCGGACACGCTCTGGTTCCTCCTGCTCACGGTGGCGGCCGTGGCCGGAGTGGCGTGGTCCCTCTCACGCCGGTACTCCCTCATGATGGCGGGGAGGAAGGGCGTGGTGCTGGACCGCTGGGGGGAGAGGGTCCGCGGGGTGCTCGTCTACTTCCTCGGCCAGCGCCGGATGTTCCTGGAGCCGCTGCCGGGGGTCATGCACGCGCTGATCTTCTGGGGCTTCCTCGTCTTCTCGGTGCGGTCGCTCTCGATGGTGATCGAGGGCCTCACGCGCGGGTGGGAGTTGCCGTTCCTGCACACCTGGGTCGGCCACGCCTACCTTCTCACCAAGGACGTGTTCGCCGTGCTGGTGCTCGTCGGCGTGGTGATCGCCGCGTGGCGGCGCCTCGTCACCAGGCCGGCGCGGCTCGAATTGAGTCCGGACGCGTGGGTGATCCTGGGTTTGATCGCGGCGCTGATGGTGACCGACCTGCTGGCGGACGGCGCGCGGATCGCCGGAGGCTCGCCGGGACCCTGGGCGTGGACACCGGCATCGGCTGCCGTGGGCGCCTGGCTCGCGGGGACGTCCGCCGCAGCGCTGCAAAGGCTCTACGTCTCGGCGTGGTGGCTGCATCTGGCGGCGCTCTACGTGTTCGCGAACTACCTGCCATACTCCAAGCACTTCCACGTCTACACGTCGCTGCCGAACGTGCTGCTCAGGCCGCTCGACGAGCCGGGCCGGCTCGGCAAGATGGACCTCGAGAACATCGTCGAAGGCACCGCTCTCGGCGCCGCCAAGGTCACCGACCTGACCTGGAAGCAGCTCCTCGACCTCTATACCTGCACCGAGTGCGGCCGTTGCACGGTCGTCTGCCCGACGACGATCACCAAGAAGCCGCTCATCCCGCGCGACCTCACCATCGCGCTCCGCGACCACCTCAAGGCGTCGTCCGGCGAGATCATCGGCGACCCGGGGCGTTCCCCCGGCACGCCCAGCCGCGAGCTGGCCGGGGACGTGATCGACCCCGCGGTCGTGTGGGCGTGCACGACCTGCCGGTGGTGCGAGGAGGCGTGCCCGCTGTTCATCTCCTACGTCGACAAGATCGTGGAGATGCGGCGCCACCTCGTGCTCGAGAAAGCCGACTTCCCCGGCGAGGCCGAGCCCGCGTTCCGCGGCATGGAGGTCAACGGCAACCCCTGGCAGCTCCCGCCGGAGACGCGCGGCGACTGGACGAAGGGGCTGGACGTGCCGCTGGCGTCGGCCGGCGGCGAGTTCGAATTCCTGTTCTGGGTCGGGTGCGCCGGGTCGTACGACGACGCCGGCAAGCGGACCTCGCAGGCGCTGGTCAAGCTGTTGCACGCCGCAGGCGTGAAGTTCGCGATCCTTGGCTCGGAGGAGCGCTGCACCGGCGATGCGGCGCGTCGGCTCGGCAACGAGTACCTCTTCCAGACGCTGGCGGCGGCCAACGTGGAGACGTTGAACGGGCGCGGCGTCAAGAAGATCGTCACGAACTGCCCGCACTGCTTCAACACCCTGGCGCACGAGTACCCCGATTTCGGAGGGCAGTACGAGGTCAAGCACGGCACGCAGCTGATCGCGGAACTCGTGGCTGCCGGCCGCTTGACGCTCACGAGCGAGGTGCGTCGCGAGCTGACGTTCCACGACCCGTGCTACCTGGGGCGCACCAACCACGAGTACGAGGCCCCGCGCGCGATCCTGGGGGCGATCCCGGGACTGACGCTCAAGGAGGCGCCGCTGTCCCGCGAGAAGGCGATGTGCTGCGGCGCCGGCGGCGGGCGGATGTGGCTCGAGGAGAAGCTCGGCACGCGGATCAACCAGACCCGGATGCACCAGCTGCAGGAGTCCGGCACCGCGGACGTCGCCGTGGCCTGCCCGTTCTGCGCCGTCATGGTGGGGAACGCGCAACAGGAGCTGGGGATGGAGGACGCGCGGACGGTGGACGTGATCACGCTCGCGGCGCAGGCGCTGACGAAGGACAGCGCACAGCCGGCGACCGACAGCTGACGGCCGAGGGGCGGAGCGAGGGCGCCTGGCGATGGGCGAACGCCGTGACCACCGAGCGAGGGTCGCCAGGGGCGGGGAGGCGCTTGCCGCCCTGTTCCTGAGGCTCAAGGGGTTCAAGATCGAGGCGCGCAACTGGCGCTGCCCAGCGGGCGAGATCGATATCGTCGCCTGGGAGCGTGACACGCTGGTGTTCGTGGAGGTCAAGACGCGGACCGGTGGCCACGCAGGGACGCCGGAGGAGGCCGTCACCCTGGGGAAGCAGCGGCGCCTGGTGCGGCTCGCCGAGGCCTACCTGGCCCGCCGCGGCGAGTCGCCGCCGTGCCGGTTCGACGTCGTCGCGGTGTCCGGCAGCGCGTGGCGGCCCTCGGTCCGTCACCTGCGCGCCGCGTTCCGCGCCGACGGGCTCGGGTAGGAGAAGGGCCCGCGCGCGCGGGCCCCGTGTTCGCAGCCGGACCGCGGAACGTCAGGGCCGCTCGAGCAGGTAGGCGAACCCCATGCCGCCGCCGATGCACATCGTGACGATGCCGCGCTTGGCGTTGCGGCGCTTCATCTCGCCGAGGATCTTGCAGGTCAGCACCGCGCCGGTCGCCCCGAGCGGGTGGCCGGTCGCGATCGCGCCGCCGTTGACGTTCGTCTTCTCGGGGTCGAGGCCGAGCTCACGGGTGCAGTAGATCGACTGGCTCGCGAACGCCTCGTTGATCTCGACGAGGTCGATGTCGGCAAGCGAGAGCCCGGTCTTCTTCAAGAGCTTCGGCACCGCTTTGGCTGGGCCGATCCCCATGACGTCGGGGGCGACACCCGCCACAGCCCAGCTCTGCACGAACGCCAGCGGCTCGAGGCCCATTTCGGCCGCCTTCGTGTCCGACATCACGACGACGGCGCCGGCGCCGTCGTTGATCTGCGAGGAGTTGCCGGCGGTGACGGTGCCGCGCGGGTCGAACGCCGGCTTGAGCTTGGCCAGCGCCGCGAGCGAGGTGTCGGCGCGCGGGCCCTCGTCGGTGTCGAAGACGAACTCTCGCCACGCCCCGTTGTCCATGGTGCGCACGTTCAGGGGGACGATCTCGTCCTTGAACTTGCCGGCGGCGATCGCCGCCGCGGCGCGCTGGTGCGAGCGCAGGGCGAAGGCGTCCTGCTCCTCGCGGGCGATCCCGAACTGGCGGGCGACGACCTCGGCGGTGGTGCCCATCGAGGCGTAGGCGTTGGGCATGGCATCGACGAGCGCCGGGTCCGCGATGATCTTGTTGCCGCCCATCGGCACCATCGACATCGACTCCACGCCGCCGGCGACGATCACGTCGGCGTTGCCGGAGCGGATGACGTCGGCCGCCCACGCGATCGACTGGGAGCCCGACGAGCAGAAGCGGTTCAACGTCGTGGCGGGGACCTCGACGGGAAAGCCGGCGAGCAGCGCGATCATCCGGGCGACGTTCATGCCTTGCTCGCCCTCGGGCATCGCGCAGCCGAGCATGACGTCATCGACCATTGCAGGTTCGAGGCCGGGTGTGCGCTTGATGAGGGCCTGCAACACCGGCGCGGCGAATTCCTCCGGCCGGGTGTCCTTGAGGCTACCCTTCTTGGCGCGGCCGATTGGGGTGCGGGCGTAGGAAACGATCACGGCTTTGGGCATGGTCACCTCCGACTGCGGTCTGAAACCTGTGGAATGAGAGTCGGGAATTGGCGGCGCATCAGTTCCTCAACGGTTTGTTGTTCATCAGCATGTACTGGATCCGTTCCAGCGTCTTGGGCTCGCCGAGGAGGGAGAGGAACGCCTCCCGCTCGAGGTCGAGGATCGCCTGCTCGGTCACGGGGTTGTTGATCGTCGTGTCGCCGCCGCACAGAATGTTGCCGACGTGGGTCGCGATCTTCTCGTCGTGCGAGGAGATCCAGTGCGTGATCTTCATGTTGTGCAGCAGCGTCTGGATCGTGGCGACGCCCTCGCGTCCGGGCAGGAGGAAGGTGCGCGGCAGCGGGGGCCGGTACCCCTCCTCGGCCATCGCGATCGCCATGCGCTTCGCGGTCCACAGCTGCTGGTCGCGGTTCATCTCGACGTGGTCGATCGGGCGCAGGTACTTGAGCTCGCGCGCCTCCTCGGCGGAGGTCCCGACCTTGGCCATGGCGATGTCCTCGAACGCCTTGCGGATGAACGGCAGGTTCGACAGGATCGGCTCGTCGACGCCCTCGAGGACGCGCTGCAGCATGAAGACGTGGCCGCCGCCGGCGGGCACCAGCCCGACCCCGACCTCGATCAGGCCCATGTACGTCTCGGCCAGGGCGCAGACGCGGTCGCCCGACATCGTGATCTCGGCGCCGCCGCCGAAGGTGAAGCCGAACGGCGCGGTGACGACCGGCACGCGGGCGTAGCGCAGCCCCATCGTCATCCCCTGGAACTTCCGGATCATCGTGTCGATCGCCTTCCACTGCTGGCTCATCGCCCCTTCGAGCATCATCAGGAGGTTGGCGCCGGCGCAGAACTGCTCCCCCTGGTGGTGTACGACCAGGCCGCGGAAGTCCTTCTCGGCGATCCCGACCGCCCGCTCGACCACGTCCATGATCTCGTCGTCGATCGGGTTCATCTTGGGCTGGAGCGCCGAGTGGAACTCCACGCACGCCACGCCGTCGCCGATGTCCACGACCGAGGCGCCCTTGTTCTCGAAGACCGGCGGGGTGCGCCGCTTGATCTCACGCAGCACGAGGAAGGTCGCGGGGCGCGGTACGGGCCGGTAGCCCTTGCTGCGGGGGTCGTAGAACTCGCGGCCGTCGAGGCCGTCACGGTAGAAGCTCCCGGCCCCCGTGGCGAGCATCTCGACGACCCACGCTGCCGGTTCGACGCCCTCGGCCTTCATGCGCTTGACGGTGTCGGCGACGCCGAGCGCGTCCCACGTTTCGAACGGGCCGAGATCCCAGTTGAACCCCCAGGTGAGCCCGTGGTCGATGTCCACGATCGTGTCGGAGATCTCGCCGAGCCGCCGCGAGGAGTAGGCGAGCACGTCGCGGGTCACGCGCCAGGCGAACGCTCCGGCGCGGTCGTCGGCGTTGACGACCATCTTGATGCGCGCGCCGGCGTCGTGGATGCCCTTGGCCTGTTTGAGCGAGGGGGCGTCGAGCTTGGCCTTGGGACGGTACTGGCCGGTCTGCCAGTCGAGCGTGAAGTCGATGTTCTCGCCCTTGGCGCCCTTCTCCCGCTTGAAGAAGCCGGCCTTGGTCTTGCGGCCGAGCTGTTTGTTCTCGACCATCTTGGTGACGAACTCGGGGACCACGAACGCCGGTTGACCCTCGTCGTCGGGACACTCCTCGCGCAGGGTGCGGACGACGTGCACCATGGTGTCGAGGCCGACGAGGTCCACCGTCCCGAACGACGCGCTCTTCGGCCGGCCCGTCGCCGGGCCGGTGATCGCGTCCACCTCGTCCACCTGATAGCCCATCTCGACCATCGCGTGCACCGTGGCCATGAGGCCGTACACGCCGATGCGGTTGGCGACGAAGTTGGGCGTGTCCTTGCCGAACACGATCCCCTTGCCGAGGAGGAACTGGCCGTAGTCGCTCATGAACGTGACGATGCCGGGGTCGGTCTCCTCGCCGGCGATCACCTCGAGCAGGCGCATGTAGCGGACGGGGTTGAAGAAGTGCGTCACCAGGAAGTTCTTGCGAAAGTCATCCGAGCGCCCCTCGACCATCTTCTTGATCGGCAAACCGGAGGTGTTGGACGAGACGATCGTGCCCGGACGGCGGACCTTCTCCAAGCGCTCGAACACCTGCTTCTTGACGTCGAGCCGCTCGACCACCACCTCCACGATCCAGTCGCACTCGGCGAGCTTCTCCCAGTCGTCCTCGAAGTTGCCGGCCGAGACGAGAGGCAGGAAGCGCTTGGAGTAGAGGAGCGACGGCCTCGATGTCTTGATGTTCTCGATGCCGGCAAGCGCGAACTTGTTGCGGAATCGACGGTCGCTGCGGGTGAGCCCGGCCTTCTCGTCCTCCGGCGTGAGCTGGGGGGGAACGATGTCGAGCAGCAGCACCGGCACGTTGGCGTTTGCGAGGTGTGCGGCGATTCCGGAGCCCATCACGCCTGCACCCAGCACCCCGACCTTGCGGATCTCCCTGCGCATGGATATCTCCTTTGCCCGTCCCGGCTGGCCAGCGGATGTGGATCCCCCCAAAACCGCCGCGACTGAACGCCCGTTCATTGTCTCTCGGTTGGGGCCGCCTGACAAGTGGTCCCGCCGCGACGATACGCCGGTGGGTGCGCCGCGCCGCGCGCCCTGCGAGCGGTCAGAACAGGCCGACGCCCCAGAGGTCGTGGACGTGCAACATCCCGGCCACGCGGCCGTCCGGGCCGGCCACGATGAGCGAGGTGATCCTCCTGGTCTCGAGCAGGCGAAGGGCCCCGGTCGCGAGCGTCCCGGGTGCGATCGTCACGCCCCCCGGGTGCATCACGTCGGCGGCGCGGTGGGCGAGGGGGTCGGGGTCGGCCTCCATCAGGCGCCGCAGGTCGCCGTCGGTGATCACCCCGAGCAGCCGGCCGCCGCCGTCCTGCACCGTGGTGATCCCGAGGCCCTTGCGCGACATCTCGTAGATCACGTCCTTCATCGGCGTGTCCACGGCCACCCGCGGGACCTCCTCGCCGGCGTGCATGAGATCGCCCGCCGTGAGCAGCTTCTTGCCCAGCTTTCCGCCCGGATGGAGCTGGGCGAAGTCTTCCGGCTTGAACCCCTTGCGCACCGAGACGGCCATCGCGAGGGCGTCGCCCAGGGCGAGGGCCGCGGTCGTCGACGCCGTCGGCGCCAGGTTGAGGGGGCACGCCTCGCGGTCCACGCCCAGGTTGAGGTGGACGTCGGCGTGGCCCGCGAGCGTGGAGGACGGGTTGGAAGTGATCGCGATCAGCCGGTTGTCGAGGCGTTTGAGGTACTCCACGAGCTGGACGAGCTCGCCGGTCTCGCCGGAGTTCGAGATCGCCACGACGACGTCGCCGGCGGCAACCATGCCGATGTCGCCGTGGATCGCCTCGGCGGGGTGGAGGAAGAGCGCCGGCGTGCCGGTCGACGCCATCGTGGCCGCGAGCTTGCGGCAGATGATCCCGGACTTGCCCATCCCGGTCCACACGACCCGCCCCTGACAGCCGACGAGCAGCTCCACGGCTTGAAGGAAGGTGTGGTCCAGCCGATCTCGCAGATGCAGGATCGCCTCTGCCTCCGTCGTCAGCACCTCACGCGCCAGCTCGAGCGACATGCACCCTCCCTCGGACATAGCTCTCGGCACAGGCATTCTAGCCCGGCAAGGCTGCGAGGGCTCGCCGTGCCCGGCGGCACGCCCCATGAGCCGCCTTGCCGGGTCCGGGCCGGGCTGGTAGCATGGCGCGGGCTGTGTTGCAGCCCGCCTATGGCCCATGAAACGCTGCTGATCCTCGACTTCGGCTCCCAGTACACCCAGCTCATCGCGCGCCGGGTGCGCGAGCTGGGCGTTTTCAGCGAGATCCGGCGCGGCGACGCGCCGGCCCGGGACATCGCAGCGCTCGCCCCGATCGGCATCGTGCTCTCGGGCGGCCCCGCCTCGATCTACGAGGAGGGCGCCATCCGCCCCGACCCGGGCGTGTTCGCACTCGGCGTGCCCGTGCTCGGGCTGTGCTACGGGCAACAGGCGATGGCGCACCTGCTCGGCGGTCAGGTCGAGCCGGCGGGCAGCAGGGAGTACGGCGCCGCCGAGCTGGACGCGGACCTGGCATGCCCGCTGTTCGCCGGCACCAGGGCGACGCAGCGGGTGTGGATGTCGCACGGCGACCGGGTCACGCGGCTGCCCGCCGGCTTTACGGCCGTCGGCAGGACGGACAACGCGCCGGCGGCGGCGATGGCCGACGAGGCGCGGCGTTTCTACGGGATCCAGTTCCACCCCGAGGTCAACCACACCGAGCTCGGGCGGCGGATCCTGCTGAACTTCGTCAACATCTGCGGCGCCCGCCGCGACTGGACGCCGGCGGAGATCCGCCGCGA
>NCBR01000388.1 GCA_002279285.1 Acidobacteria bacterium 37-71-11 | reverse complement strand
CCAGCTCGCGGGCGATCTCGGTCGGGCGCTTGCCGCCGGTGGCGACGGCGCGGACCTCGGGGCCGGCGACGACGGCGACATCCTTGAGCTGCGCCAGGCGCGAGGCGATCGCGTCGGCGACGGCCGCGGACGCCAGGTGCACGTCCTCGCCCGCGCCCCCGGCGGCGACGGGCAGCACGGCCACCGCCAGCGGCTTGCGCGGCGCGAACAGCCCGAACCACAACGCCGCCACGGTCGCCGCGGTGATCGCCGCGATCCCACCGCCGGCCCAGCGCCAGCGCACCCTCGATCGCGCCGGTCTCCGGCGCGAGCGCACGGCGGGACCGGCCACGGTCGCGGCGGTGACGCTTGCGGCGACGCGGCGCAGCTCGGCGCCCAGCGCGTCGGCGCTCTGGTAACGGTCGCCGCGTTCCTTCGCCAAGCAGCGCTCGATGGCCGCGGCGAGCTCCTCCGGCAGGTCGGGGGAGGTTTCGGCCAGCGGCTGGAAAGCCGCCGCGGCCACCTCGTGCATCGTCTCGACCGGGGTGGCGCCGCGAAACGCCGGCCTCCCGACCGCCAGCTCGTACAGCATCGACCCGAGCGAGAAGATGTCGCTGCGCGCGTCGACGTCCTGCCCGAGCGCCTGCTCCGGCGACATCGCCCTCGACGTCCCTACGACGAGCCCGTCGGTGGTGATGCGGTCGTCCGCCGCGGCCCGAGATCCAGTCCATTTGGCCAGGCCGAAGTCGAGCACCTTGACGTGCCCTGTCGGCGTCAGCAGGACGTTCTCAGTCTTGATGTCGCGGTGGACGATGCCGCGCCGGTGCGCCTCGGCGAGCGCCTCGGCGACCTCGATGCCGATTCGTGCGACTTCGGCGGCGGGGAGCGGCCCGGGCGTGATGACGTCGGCGAGCGACCGCCCCTCGACGTACTCCATGACGACCCAGTCGGTATCGCCCTCGGTAACGATCTCGTACACGTGCGTGATCGCGGGGTGCGACAGCGCCGCCGCTGAAAGCGCCTCGCGCCGCAACCGCTCCCGACGGTCCGGGCTCACCTGGCCGCGGAGGAGGCCCTTGATCGCCACCGGGCGGCAGAGCCGGTCGTCGTATGCCTCGAAGACCTCGCCCATTCCCCCGCTGCCGAGCAGCCGGACCACCCGGTAGCGCCCGATCGGGCCCCGCTCACCCACGCGCCGATTCTACAGCGGGCGTGCGGCAAGGTCCTGCGAGCCGCCTTCGCGCACCGCCTCGCGGCAGCGGCGCAGCGCTTCCCGCCGGTCGG
>NCBR01000039.1 GCA_002279285.1 Acidobacteria bacterium 37-71-11 | reverse complement strand
TCGTCGGGGGTGGTGACGCGCACGGCGCCCAGCGTGTCCTCCCAGGACGCCTCCACCGCGGCCAGCTCGGCCGCAGCCGCTGCGGCGCCGTCGCTGCCCGCGAACCGCCGCAGGAGCGCGCGGGCCTCCGCCGCGTCCCGTCCCTGCCCGAGGAGGAACACGACGCGACGCGTCGCGCCGGGCTCGAGGTCCACCACCGTCTGCAACGCCGCGCACGGGTCGAGGCCGGCGCCGAACCGGTTGGACAGCAGCGGCCGGCCGAGCGCGGCCGCACGCGCGAGCGAACCGTTGCGGCCGAGAAACTCCAGACGGTCGCCCGTGGCGGCCAGGAGCGGCTCGCTCGCCGCGGCGAACGCGACGCGCTCCCTCTCCGGGCTGTACAGGTCGCGCGCCAAAACGGCGCCAGTTGAGCCGTCAAGTTCCGTCGCGACAAACCTCGGGCCGCTCGCAATCGGCGGGCCGAGCAACCACTCGATGTACGAGAAGAGGGTGAGGCGTCGCGGCCGCTCGGAGCGGTTCGTCAACGTCAGGAGAGACAGCTTCACGGGTTCATCCCGCGCCACGAAGACCGCCAGCTCGTGCGCAATGCCGTGCGCGGCACGGGAGAACCGCGTCACGCCCGCCGCGTGGCGCACCAACCAGCGCGCCGTGCGCGGCGTGCGCCGCAGGGGCGCCGGCGTCGCACCCCACAGGGCGCCGTTCTCCTCGTCGCGGACGAAGATCGCCTCCGCGGTCGGGTTGGTGATCGGGTCGTTCGCAAACGGCGTGAGCCGGTTCTCGCGGCTGTCCTCGGACCAGGTATGCGCCGCCCCGGAGGTGGTGACGATGCTCCCGAAGCGCGGGTTGGCGAGAATGTTGATCCACGGGAGCGGTGTGTCCCGCTCGCCCTCGAGGACGACGACGTACTCGCGGCCGTCACGGGTAAAGCCGCCGAAACCGTTCTCGAGGAGGAGCGGCGGTGGCTCCAGGTTGGCTTCCGGCGTTCCCGTATCCGGTTCCTCGTCGACCGGCACCTGGCCCAACGGGAGTGGAGGCTCCGCCTCCGGGTGGTCGAGTTGCTGCTCCAGGGTGCCGCGGTCGCCGGAGAGGATCGCCTGGGCGACCACGCTCAGAAGCACCGTCTCGGCCTCCGCGATCGCATCGGCGCGGAGGAGAAAGACGCCACCGGGCTTCCCCTTCCAGGCGCTCCACGGGCCGCCGTCGACGAGCTGCGTGAGTTGATCGTTCGTCTCTTCGCGGTAGCTTGCCGGGTGTTCGTTCAGGATTACCGCGTCCGCCTTCAGCCCTTTCAGGCGCCAGTGCTCGTGGGCGGTCAGGACCTGCCGGGCGAGCTGCACGTCGTCCGGCTCCTTGACGCGGACGAGGACGATCGGAAGGTCGCCCGAGATACCGAACTTCCACAGGCCGTCCTGAGAGAGCGTGTTCTTCGCCAGCGTCTCCCCGTCGGCCCGGAGGGACGCGTCGGAGAAGAAAACACGGGACGCGAGCCGTTCGGTGAGCTGCGCCTGTTCGACCGAGATGCCGAGATGGCGCTGCGACATCTGCGCCTGCGTGTAGGCCAGGGCGAAGGCGCGGGCGGCAACGCCGTGGTCGTGGTACTTTTGCGCGCACTCGCGGGCGGCCGGCTCTCCGTCGGCGACGCCGGTCGTGAACGAGACGCGGGCGAACCCCCCGGGCGCGAGCCGCAGCCTGGTCCGGAGGCTCATGATCGGGTCGAGGACCGCGCCGGTCGTCCCCGAAAGCGCGCGCCCGTCCATGGCCCTTGGGTTGTCGGGGCCGCGCCCGCGCCCAAGGAAACGCATGCGGTCGGTCTCCCACTCGACCTGCGCTTGCGTCGGTCCTTGCATCGAGAGGACGTGGAATCCGACCAGCGTCGGATCGTGCGGACCGCGAGGCCGGCGCCGCGCCAGCAGGGCCGTATTCTCGGCAATCCACTCCGTCTCGACGAAAAGCTTCCCGAACGCGGGGTTGGCGACGTCTTCGTCGACGGACCCCAGACCGATCTCGACGTAGCTCGTCAGCTCGATCTCGCGGGGGCGATCGCTCCGGTTGGTCAGCGAGACGCGCCGGATCTCGGCGTCGTCCCCTGGCGAGACGGCGACCTCGAGGCGCGTTGCGATGTCGTGGTCGAGCCGCTCGAAGGTCGCCTTCTCGGCGAGGAACTCCACGAGGTAGCTGTCGGGTTCCTTGGCCGTGGGCTGGTAGGCCGCGGACCAGACGGCGCCCGTGTGCACGTCGCGCA
This sequence comes from Acidobacteria bacterium 37-71-11, assembly GCA_002279285.1. Lineage (GTDB taxonomy): Bacteria > Acidobacteriota > Thermoanaerobaculia > Thermoanaerobaculales > Thermoanaerobaculaceae > RBG-13-68-16. Next base: position 11,704 of record NCBR01000039.1, on the reverse strand, counting down.
GGTAGACGAACTGGCTTCCGGGATCGCAGGTGCGGTCCTCCCGCCATCGCGTCACGGCTCGACCTCGGCAGAAGCTGGTTCCGCCGCCCCCGTTCGTGACGATCGCGACGTAGTTGCCGTTCGAAAGGATCTGCGCACGCGGGAACGGCGTGTGCGGCGAGCGGAAGCGGCGTGGGGCGCGGGCAAGCGCGGGCGGTTCGGCTCGGGTCTCCTCGGCCGGGCGCGGCTCGATGACCGGCGCCTCGCGCGGGATCCGTTCTTGCAAGAGAAGCTCGGTCGCCTGGATGCGCGGGTCCGCATGGAACCGCTCCACCATCACGTCGCCGAGGAGGACGTTGGCGATGGCGACGAGCGTCATCCCCTGGTGGTGCGCCAGGTGGGTCTTCACGATGACGCCGGCGCCTGGCCGCACCGCCGCCTCCTCGCCGCTCTCGTCCGGCTTCCGCGCCGTGTAGTCGATGGCGTCGTAGTATCCGAGAGCTCCCTCGGCTCCCTCGCCCGTCAGGCGCCGCAGGTTTCGTGCGGCTTTGGCCGGCTCCAGGAGAGCGGCCAGCGCGGTCGCGTAGGGAGCGACCACGAGTTCGTCGGCCAGTCCTCGCCTCAACCCGAGGCCCGGGACCCCGAACTCCTTGTACTGGTAGTTGCCCAGGCGGTCGGTCAGGTCGTAGGCGGACTCGGAGACTCCCCACGGAACGTGCCGTTCGCGCCCGTACCGGATCTGCTTCTTGATGACCATGCGGCAGCTCTGGTCGAGGAGCGTCCCCGGATACGTCCTCATCAGCAGGAGCGGCATCAGGTACTCGAACATCGTCGCGCTCCATGAGACGAGCGTCGGGACGCCCTCCACGCTGACCACGAGCCGTCCAAGGTGGAACCAATGGCTTTGCGGGACGTCGCCCTTGGCGATGGCGAAGAAGCTCGCGAGGCGCGACTCCGAGGCCAGGAGGTCGTAGTAGGCGCCGTCCAGTCGCCCCGGCCCGCCGGCATCGGCCATGCGATAGCCGATCGCGAAGAGCTGACGCTGGCGGTCGTAGAGAAAGGCGAAGTTCATCCCGTCCGCCAGGGCCGCCGCGCGACGGGCAACGTCGGACAGGCGGGACGCCAGGTCTCCTCGCGACGCGCCCAGCTGCCGGCACCCTTCCGCCAGGGCGAGCAGCGCCCCCGCGAGGTTGCCGCTGTCCACCGTGGACACGTAGCGCGGCAGGAGCGGCGTGAGGTTTTGCGTGTCGTACCAGTTCAGGAGGTGCCCCTCGTGGTGCTCCAGCCCTTCGACCGTGGTCAGCGTCGCCTCGAGCCTTTCGACCATTGCATCCGCCGGCAGCAGGCCCAGATCGTGCGCCGCGAGCGTGGAGAGGAGGCCCAGCCCGATGTTGGTCGGTGAGGTCCGGTGGGCCACCGCGGGCTGCCGGTCTTCCTGGAGGTTGTCGGGAGGAAGCCAGTGATCCTCAGGGCCAGCCAGCGTCTCGAAATAGCGCCAGGTCTTCTGAGCCACGTCTTTCAGGAGATCGCGGTCCTCAGGCGAAAGCTCCCGCTGGCGGAGCACGGTTGGCTGGCTGAGCCAGTACGCGCAGGCGGGCGCCGCCGCCCACAAGACGAGGAACGGCAGCGCCAGAGGAAGAGCGCCGGGACGCACGGCGATGGTGATGGCGAGGAGACCCAGGGCCACAATCGGGCTCGCGGCCATCTCGACGAAGAAGGAGCGGATCCCCTCCCGCAAGAAGCGGGTGGCCCGCACCGTTTGCGCGGCCGCCGTCTCCCAGTCGAGGAGGCGGCGCTTGGTGATGACGAGCCGGAAAAGCGTCACGGCGATGGCATGCGCTGCCTCCCACGCATGGAACGGGAGGAAGATCAGCGTCAGGAGCGTCTGCGCGAAGGCAGTGCTCAGATCCTCCACGACCCCTCGGAGGTGGACGCGAGCCGGCTCGTGCGCGGGACGCCGTTCCAGGAGATGAAAGAGGGAGGCAACGAACGGGAATGCGACGACCGCCAGACCGCCCAACGTCCAGGCGAGGGGGCTTCCCGGCAGAAAGGTCCATGCGGCCGCGAGGTAGGCGAGGAGCGCGGGTGCCACGAGGCTGCGCCGGAGGTTGTCGAGGATCTTCCATTGACTGATGAGCGGGAGGCGGTTCTTCACGAAACCCTGTGGCGTCGGGACCAGCGGGAAGAGCCAGGCGAGGATCTGCCAGTCGCCGCGCACCCAGCGGTTTTGCCGCCGCGCGTGCGCGAGGACGTTGGCCGGGTAGTCGTCCACCAGTTCCGCGTCGGAGACGAGCGCGGTCCGTGCGTGCAGCCCCTCGAAGAGGTCGTGCGACAGCAGCGCGTTCTCGGGGACGCGCCAGCCGACGGTGGCCTGGAAGGCGTCGACGTCGTACAGGCCTTTGCCGGTAAAGACTCCTTCGCCGAACAGGTCCTGGTAGGTGTCCGAGACGGCCGTCGTGTAGGGGTCGACGCCGGTATGCCCCGCATACACCCGCGCGAACAGCGACCCGCCGGCGCTCGCGAGGTTGACGCTCACGCGCGGCTGGAGGATGCCGTAGCCCTCCGTGACCCTGCGGAGCGCGGCATCGACCACCGGCCTGTTGAGCGGGTGCGAGATGATGCCGATCAGGGTCCTGGCGGCGCCCCTCGGGAGTCGCGTGTCGGCGTCCAGGGTGAGGACGTAACGCACCGATGGGAGGATCGACAGGTCCCCGACTTTGACGGAGAAACCGGTGTCAGCAGCGGAGCGCAACAGGCGGTTGAACTCCTCGATCTTCCCCCGCTTGCGTTCCCAGCCCATGAAGACGCCCTCTTTCGGGTTCCACTGGCGATCGCGGTGGAACAGGTAGAAGCGGTCGTTCCCATCGGGCATGTGCCGGCGGTTGAGCGCCTCGATGCCGGCCACGGCCGCGGCCAGGATCTCGTCGTCACCGGCCACCGAGAGCGTCCGCGCGTCCTTGAAGTCGGAGAGGACCGCGAAGTGGATTTTGGGGTCGAGGTTGCCAAGCGCCTGCACCTCCAGGTGTGCCAGGAGCCGCTCGACCTCTCCAACGCTGCCCAGGAGCACGGGCATGACCACCATCGTGCGGGCGGTCTCGGGGATCCCTTCGCCGAAGTCGAGGCGGGGGAGCCGGCGCGGCGGCACGAGCGCTGCCACGATGCGCTGCACGACGAGCACAGCGAGTTCGCTCGCGGGGAGCAGCGCGAGCATCGCCGCAACCGTCGCCATCCCGGCGGCGCCCGTGGCGCCTGGGTAGGCGTACGCAGCGAAGACGCCGACGCCGGTCAAGAGGCCGATGCCGCCGAGGTACGCCCCGGTCGCATGGGCAAAGGCCAAACGGCGGAGTCGTTTGACGAGGTGCGGGCGGTACGCCACATCGATCTCGAGGCCGCGCCGGCCCGGGCCGATCAGGTGATGGCCGACATGCGCCTCCCTGTCGCCGACCCCCTTCAGCTCCGCGCCTCGGCGGGCGCTCGCAACCGTGCGCAGAGCCACGCGCACCTGCGCCTCGCCGGTCGGCTCGGCGAGTTCCTCAACGGCGTGCCGGTAGCGGTCGCGGCTGGCGAAGTCCATCCGCGGGTAGACCCCGGCCGGGTCCCGGCGCAGGATCTCCTCGACCGGGCTGACCAGCTCCACGAAGCGACTCCAGTCGAGCGTCGCACAGAACCTGAGGCTCGTCACCGTGTTACCGGTGGAGACCTGGTCGGCGGCCTGGCGCTGGTTCTCGGAGCGGACCGCATCCTCGGGCGTCGTCCCTCCCGCGGCAAGCGCCTGCTCCACGGCGGCGGCAAGGGGGGAGACGCGGGGGTCGTACTCGCGCATCCGCTGGCGCAGCTGCGCCACGAACGCGCTCGGGAGCGGGTCGGGCAGAGGACCGGGCGTATCGCCGTTTTCCAGCCGCGCGAACGCGACGTCCGCCTCCAGACGTGCCGCCCGCCCGGCAATGATTCCGTCGGTCAGCACCCTCAGGTTCTCGAGGAGGGCGAGCTTGAGCATGCTGGGCCACGCCCACAGTTCCCCGATCGTCAGCGGCGTCACGGTCTGAAAGGCGAGGACGAACCGCGTGAGCCGCTCCGCATCGAGCCGCCCGTCGCCGTGCCGGATCAGCTCGAGCGCCAGCGCATGGATGCGGGCCCTGCCCGAGAACTCGCGTGCCGCGAGCTTGGGCAGCTTCCGGTAGTAGCGGACGGGGAGGTCGTGCCGCACGGCGCGCGCCTCCGACTCGACGAGGTGAAAGTTGTCGAGCAGCCATTCGGCCGCCGGGGGAACGGCGACGCCCCGGTGGACGTCGTCAGCGAGGGAGCGGTACGCCCCGTTCAGGGCGCGGATGTTTCCTTCAAGCCTCGGCAGCACATCGCGCCCACCGATACGCGATGCAGGTACCAGCGTGAAGCCGGCGGCGAGCGTCCTGGCACACTCCTCCAGGCCCTCGGGGCTCAGGAGTTCGCCCCTGAGAGGCATGGTCCCTTCGGGACGGTGCCGTCCGAACAGTGATCACCTCCTGCGTGGTCGTCAACGTTTGGTCGGCGCCGATTCGTGAGGCCTGTTTGAACCCAGGTCGGCCACCTGGAGCATTGCGGCGTTAGTCATGGTCGTTGACACCCTGTCTGCCGGCGCCGGGACGGACGCCTGCTGCCCGCCTGTCTCAACCCGGCGAGCGGCCAGTTCGTTCCCGAGCGCCTCGAACCGCGCCTCCTGTTCCGAAAGCCAGGCGAGGAGCGCTCCGTCCCCAGCGTCTCTCGCCGGCAGGCGTAGGCTCTGATCCTCCCAGCCATGAGCCGGAGTTTCGGCCATCCCGAGCATCCGGCGCTCCAACTCGACCCGCTCGTCGAGTTGCTCGGCAAGGTCGAACGCGCGCTCGCGCAGCGCGTCGTGCCGTGCCTTCAGTTCCGTGTTCTCGCGCACAACCGAGCCGACGGCGAGATGCCCCAGGGCTCGATCCGACCGCGCCAAACGCACGCCGACGACGGCGAGAGCGAGCAAAACGACGATGCCGGAAGCCGCAAGTACCCGCCGCATACCACGCGGGGTGAGAGCGAGGTGGCGGAACCTTCCGCCGCGGCCTTGCCACTGCAGCTCCAGGAGGACGGGCGGCCTTACGCCCGTACGCGCATCCGGACTGATCCGCGTCGCAGCACGCCGCGCGCCGGCAGCACGGCGTACGACGGAGAACCTGCTCACCCCTGCGCGCTTCATGGAATACCTTCCCCTCCCGTGCACATCGCCATGGTGCTCCTTCGTCCCTGCACCCGTGAAGCGCACTTTCTACCCTTGAGTGAAGCCGCGGCTTAGGTAAGAACTACCCGGCCGGTCCCCTGCCCGGCTCCGGCCGGTGCGGCAGCCACGCCGAAGAGTCGTTCGAGATCGAGGTCGCTCGAGCGCAGCCGGCGCGGCGTACGGGTCAGGTAGTGGTAGCGCACACCAAAGGAGAGGAGCGCCCGCTCGAGAAGCCGGCGGCCGCGGTAGAGGCGCGACATGACCGTGCCGACCGGAATCGCGAGGATCGTGGCGGTCTCCCTGTAGGTGTGGCCCTCGATGTCGGCGAGGAGGACCACGACCCTGAACGAGGGGGGAAGGTCCGCCAGCGCTCGCTGCACCTCGCTGTCGAGGGAGGCTTCGACGACCTCGTCCTCGGGGGTCCGGGTCGCCGAGCCAAGGACTGGCGCCAACGCCGACTCCAGGGTCCCCTCGATGTCGGCGAAGTCCACCAGGGCCGGCGCCTTCTGGCGCCGCCGGTACTCGTTGATGAACGTGTTCTTGAGGATCTTGAACAGCCACGCCTTGAGGTTGGTGCCGGGGTGAAAGGTCCCATAGGCGCGATAGGCTTTGAGGTAGGTGTCCTGAAGCAAATCGTCCGCGCCATCCGTGCTGCGGGTCAGGCGGAGCGCTGTCTTGCGCAGTTGCGCTTGGTAGGGTAGCTCGCCGAGATCGAAGTCCCAGTCACCTTGCTCGCTCACGTCAGCCCCCAGACGGCCATGCACATGCACCCTAATTTGCCCAAGCTGCGCCGGCAAGCGCACTTACTACCCGAATCCGGACCCGTCGTCCGAGTAAAAAGTACCCACCCGGCGATCACGGCAGCGACCCACGTCACGGCGTTTGGTGGTATATTTTTCGCACAGCATCCGCCCCGGGTCGCGCTCCTTTGCCTTCGCAGAGCGACCATGGGTCGGCCCGGGGGCGTCCACGCTGTCAGTCGCAGCGGGAGGAAGGCCGGATGAGGAACTCGCCGGAACCGCGGGAAAGGACGAACGGCCGCAGCCGTGAAGTCGCCGCGTTGCTCTCGGCGGCGCGCGCGCTGCTGGAGAACCGCGCCTTCGCCGATGCGGGGCGGGCGGTCTTGGGGGCGTGCAAGGCAATCCTCGGCGCGGATGCCGGTTTCGTGGCCGTGACCTCGCCGGGCGGGAAGGGCATCGAGGCCGTCTGCCTCGATCCCGGCAGCCTCGGCCTCCCGGTCGCCGGCGGTTTACCCGCGCCGCTTCGCCGCCTCTGTTCGCGCGCCGCCAAGGCTGGCCAGGTCGTCATCGGCAACGATCTGGCAAAGGGCGCGGTGCAGGCGTCCCCTGCCGGCGATCACGCGGCCCTGGAGAGTGCGCTGCTCGCGCCGATCGTCATCGCCGGCGACGTGGTAGGACTCGTCGGCCTGATCAACAAGCCTGGGGGGTTCTCTGCGCGCGACTCCCAACTCGCCGAGGTCTTTGCCGAGATGGCTGCCGTGGCGAAGCTCAACAGCAGCACCGTCAACGGCCTCGAGAAGGACCGAAACGGCCTCGCAAAAGAGGTACGCAACGGCGCCACACATCTGCGCCAGGCCGAGGAGCAGTTCAAGACGCTGGTCGAGAACCTCCCCGACATCATTGTGCGCTTTGACTCGACGTTGCGGCATCTTTACGCCAGTCCTGCGGTCCGGCGCTTGACCGGCCGCCCATGGCAGGACGTCGTGGGCAAGACGAACCGCGAATTGGGAATGTCGTCCGAGCTGGTCAAGGCGTGGGACGCAGCCCTGCGGAGGGCCTTTGCGACTGGAAAGCCCGAGAGATTCGAGTTCGCATTGGAGGCCCCGGATGGGATGCGCCACTTCGACTGCCGGCTCGTCCCGGAACCCGGGCCTGACGGCGCCATATCGTCGGTGCTGAGCGTGGCGCGGGACGTGACGCCGAGATGGCTCGCGTTTGAAGCCGAGCAGCGCGCCCGGGCCACCGCCGACGCACTGCGCGAGGCGACCATGGCACTCACCCGCAGTCTGGACCGCGAGACCGTGCTGGCGACCCTCCTCGACCGCCTGCGAGGGTTGGTCCCCTTCGACCGCGCCCACGTCATGCTCCTCGAAGAGGCGTCGCGGGTCTCCGTCCGGGCCATCTTCGACGGCAACAGCGTGGTCCCCATCCCGGCTGAGGAGCGACCGGAGTTCGATCCGACCGATCATCCGATCGTCCAGAGCATCCTGACGACCGGCAAGGCGGTTCTGATCCCCGATGTCAGCGCCCACCCCGGCTGGAGCCTCCCGACGGATCGCTTGTCCGAGGGGAGTTGGATGGGGGTCCCCCTGTTCGCTCGCGGCAGCGTGGCAGGGTTGTTTTCGCTGGCCAAACGGGAAGCCGGTTACTTCAACCGAGAGCACGTGCGGCTGGCCGAGACGATGTCGTCCCAAGCCTCGGTCGCGGTCGAGAACGCGATTCTCTTCGAGCAGATGCAGGCATCGACGGCGCGGATGCAGTTGCTCTCGCGCCGCCTCGTCGAAGTGCAGGAAAGCGAGCGCCGCAACATTGCCCGGGAGCTTCACGACGAGGCGGGTCAGGCCCTCGCCTCGCTGCGTTTCGGGCTCCGCCTGTTGGAGAGGGAGATCGACGAGGGCGGGAGCGTGACCGGACGGGTGACGGAACTCATGCAGAGAACCGATGCCGTCATCGACGGCCTGCACCGCCTGGCCGCGGACCTGCGGCCGGCGAGCCTGGATCACCTGGGCCTCGAGGCGGCCCTCCGCCAGTACGCGCGGTCGGCCGGGTCCAAGTTCGGCCTCACGGTCCGTTTCAAGGCGCGCGGGTTCACGAGCGCGCGCCTCCCGATGGCGGTGGAAACGGCTCTCTACCGCGTGGTCCAGGAGGCGATGACCAACGTCGTGCGCCACGCCGGCGCGACCCGGGTCGACGTGCTGACGGAGCGCCGCGGCGACCGGGTCCTCGTGATGGTCGAGGACGACGGCGCCGGGTTCGAACCGGACCAGGTCAAGGGCGAGGATCACTTCGGTCTGCTGGGATTGAAGGAGCGAGCCGAGGCCCTGGGTGGGACCCTGAGGGTGGAAAGCACGCCTGGGGCAGGTACGACCGTCGTGGTGGAGGTGTCGAGTGCCGATCCGCATTCTGATCGCTGACGACCACGCCGTCGTCCGCTCCGGTCTCCGGGGGATTCTTCGGGCCGAACCCGACTTCGAGGTCGTGGGTGAGGCAGGAGACGGCACGGAGACGCTGCGCCTCGTCGAGACGCTGCACCCCGACATCGTCCTGCTCGACATCACCATGCCCCCCGAGGACGGCATCAAGACTGCGAAGCGGCTGAAGGACAAGCATCCGGACCTCAAAGTGCTGTTCCTCACCATGCACGAGGACGAGGGCTTGCTGCACGGAGCGCTGCGCGCAGGCGCCGCCGGCTACCTGATCAAGCGGGCCGAGGGGTCCGAGATCATCCAGGCGATTTTTGCGGCGAGCCATGGCGACATCTACGTACACCCCGCCATGACCCGCGCGCTCCTGCACCAACCGGTCACGACCGAGCACCGGCGCGGCCTGCCGGCGGTTGTCCTGACCCGCCGCGAGCTCGACGTCTTGCGCCTCCTCGCCAAGGGAAACACAAACCGGCAGATCGCCGGCCTGCTCAGCCTGTCGATGCGCACCGTCGAGAACCACCGTGCCAACCTGATGGGCAAACTCGGGCTGGAGAGCCGGGTCGAGCTGGTGAACTACGCTGAGGAGCACAACCTGCTCTAGACCGGGAAGCGACGGCGGCCGGCAAGGCGCACGCCTCGCCGCGATCCGCTGACTGGCCTACCTCATGCCGACGATGAGAGCGAGAACGCTCACGACGAGGATGTTCACGCCGAGAAATAGACCGGAGATGGCCCGTCGCGTCATACTTGTTCTCAGACAAAATCCAAAAGCGAGGATCCCAAGACCCCAAGCGAAGAAGAACCCTCCCTTGTCCCATCCCCAACCGGCACATTGGGAAAAATCGAGGGCGAAAAGCTCCCAAAGAACCGCGGTGACAACGAACGCCCAGCCCAAGCCCGACAGGCTGACGAGTCGATGCAACCGTTGCCACACGCCCCGGGCGCTCTGCGCCGTCGGAAGCGCCACCGTCGACTGTCGCCGAGGAAATGGTTGCCGGCAGATCGTCTGGTCTGTTGCGCCTTGTACGCGATCGAACATCCTGGCAGGTTGGCCGTCCCGGGGCGCTCCTAAAACTGCGCCTTCCGAAATGAGAGGGGTTACCAGCCCGACGCTTCCGCGCCCGAGTATCGGACCAGCGGTCACTGTCGGCTCTTCACCCTTGCGCTTCATGGCAGACCGTCCTTCCTGAAACCTGTATTGAACGTAATCCTCTGCTGCGCCTTCGGGAAGAGCACTTTCTACCAAGAGGCGCAGTGGCGGTCCAGGTAGGAACTACGCGCTTCGTGGCCACCACCCTCCGTCGTCGGCCCGCAGCCGGATGCCACGTGATACTGATCTGCAGTCCGTCGTAAGGGAATCACTGCGAGTCCCGCCGTTGGCGGGACTCCTCGCGATGACAGCAGGCGGCGGTGAGATCGCGTCCCCCACCGCCACGCGGGGGTGGACATCAAGATGTCCAGTCGGAGGGCGGCGCTCGATGCGCCGCCCGAGCGACACGGCCGCGGTCCGCTGGGCAAGAGAGAAACAGGCCTCACACAGTGAACGAGAGGAGCGGGCCGCCCGCGACGAACCTAGATCGGAATGCAGGCTAGTCGTCGATGACGAACGTGACCATCATGTTGACCTGGAACTCCGTGATGGATCCCTTCTTTACCCGAACGTGCTGTTCCTTGATCCACGCGCTTCGCACGTTGCGAAGCGTCTTGTTCGCCCTGTTGATTCCCTGGTCGATGGCGTCCTCAAAACTCTTGGTGGAGGTTGCACTGATCTCGGAAACCTTAGCGATTGACATCTCATCCTCCCTCTTCGTCCGTAACCCCGGGGCCTGGGTGCAGCTCCCCATGTGAACCGAACTCCCAATTGCCAGAGATGCTCGCGGCAGCGCCGTTATGCCGCCGCAGCGGGCGGCGGATGGGAGGCTTTAACCGGCGGCGCGGTCACCACCTCCGGGAGAACAGGTGAATGATCGCCACGAACACGGCGGCGCCGATGATCGACCACAGGACGGGGAACGGCTGCCCACCGATCGTGATCATGAAGGGCTCTGGGAGCTTGATCGCCCGAGCAACCCAGGGCCCGAGCAGGGCCCCGATGAAACCGAGGGCGATCGAAACGATCAGTCCGCCGCGAACCCCGCCGGCGATGGCCTTCCCGACGGCGCCGCAAACGGCCGCGATCAGGAGGAGGATCAGTAGTGACGTCAGTGACATGGTCATGGCTCGTTCCTTTCCCGTGCACGTCGAGGAGAGAACCAACGCGGCTCCTTGCCAACGAGGCGCGTGGTCTCTCCTCTCGCCGAGCGGGGGAGGCTGCCGGACGGGGTGGCCCGGCTTACCGCGCCCTCGGCTCGCTGCCGGGCGCCCTTCCGCTCGAGCTCACGGTCGCCCGTGGCCTTGCCCACGGCTTCCTTCACCCGCCCTTGTACCTTCTTCGCTTTGCCGCGCGCTTCTTGCTTCTTCATGTCGCATCCTTTCCGAATCTTGAGGACCCATGTCATGGCCGGGCGCGAAGCGCCCGGCCGTTTCAGACGGTCAGTCGTCGACGCTCGGCGTTCCGAAGGTCATGCGCGGGAAGTACGTGCGTAGCGCCTCCATGAGCTTGAGGACGGCCGCGTTGGATCCCGACTCGCGGTGGATATCCCGGAACCGGTAGCGGTCGCCCTGGACGATCTTGAAGTTGATCTGGTAGCAGAAGTTTCCGGAAGACCGCGCGTCGCAGGTGAGCCACACCTTCTCGAGGCCCGTGGTCTGGAACGTGAAGTTCTCCTTGGGGTCGCTGCTGTCCTTCCAAGCGAGGGTGTCACCGTTCATGACCAGGCTGCCTTTGCGGTTCTTGTTCCAGAACCCCGTTTTCACGAAAACCAGGTCGTCGAAGGTCAGCTCAGAGGGAGCAGCGGCCGGTGCGGCCGGGGCACCGGCGCTGGTCGCCATCAATGCTGCGATCGTCGACTCCTGGGCTCCGTTCTCCTTGAGGTAGAGAAGGTCGTTGACCGAGAGGTTGTAGGTCTGGCCGGACTGCTTCACCTGCTCGGCGATGATCGACCCGGACACCCCCGACTTGATCAGGCGCACGAAATCGACCAGGCGGGCATCGTCTGGCTGAAGTGGCACCGGCGCCGGCGTCGGGCTCTACCTGGTGCGCCGGCTGATGCAGCGCCAGATGCCCGCGCAGGCCCCGCAGCGGTAAACCCAGGAGAATCCCATGCCCGCTTTCAGCTACAAGGCGAAAACGTCGGCCGGCCTCGTGCTGCAGGGGGTCATCGACGCCGACGAGCAGAAGGGCGCGGTGGACAAGCTGCGCGGCCAGAAGCTCGTCGTGCTGGAGATCGCCGAGAAGACCG